>NZ_JBHTML010000069.1:0-19416 GCF_042679445.1 Arthrobacter sp. GCM10027362 | reverse complement strand
AGCCGGGTGTCCGCCCGGTGCCGCGCCCGGCCCGTCGCCGGGGCGCTCATGCCCGCCGCCCGGGCCGGATGTGCCCTGCAAGGCGCAGGAAATGGTCGATTGCCTCATGTGGTGCGGTCATGGCGTTGTGCCCCTCAGCGCCAATTAATGCCGGCCGCCGAGGGCCGGCATTGTCTCAGTGAATGTGTGCAAGTGCTTCACGAATATTGGAAGGCAGGCGGCGTTACTGATGCGTTACTGACCCGTTACAGATCGCTGCCAGCATGTTGTCCCTCCCGGCACCTGCCCGGCACCGGCACTCCCCGCGGTCATGCCGGTTCGGCCACCGGGCCCGGGGTAGCGCTCTGCCTCACGCGTGGCAGCAGCGGGCGCAGGATCAGGTTCCGCAGAAGGTCCGGTAAGGGCCGAAAGCTTCCGGGGCGGCGGCGGCGTAGCGCTCGAGGCCGGGGCGCTCGTCGTAGGGGGCCGTCACCGCGTCCAGGAGCCGTTCGAGCGGATCCAGGTCGCCCCCGGTGGCGGCGGCGAGGGCCTCCTCGACCAGGTGGTTGCGGGGGATGTAGGCGGGGTTGGTCCGGTCCATCGCGTCGGCGTCCGGCCCCAGAACGCGCCAGCGCTCCGCCCAGGCGTCGAACGCTGCCGGGTCGGGGAACAGGCTCCGGGCGGGGTCGGCGTGGCCGCGGGCAGCCGGGCCGAGGCTGCGGAAGAACGAGGTGTGGTCCACCCGGCTCTCCTGAAGCAGGGCCGGCAGTGCATCCACCAGGGGCGAGGCCACGTCGTCGCCGAGGCCGTCGCGCAGGCCGATCTTGGCCCTCATGCCGGCCAGCCAGGCGGCGCTGTACCGGCGGCGGAACGTGCCCAGTGACTCCACCGCGAGGGCGACCGCCTGCTCCTGCTCCGCGTGGAAGAGGGGCAGGAGGGCCTCTGCGAGCCGGGCGAGGTTCCACTCCGCCGCCACCGGCTGGTTGCCGTAGGCGTAGCGTCCGCCCTCATCGATCGAACTATAGACCGTGGCCGGGTCGAAGGCCTCCATGAAGGCGCACGGCCCGTAGTCGATGGTCTCGCCCGAAATGGTCATGTTGTCGGTGTTCATGACCCCGTGGACGAAACCGACGAGCATCCATCGGGCCACCAGCGACGCCTGGGCGGTTATCACCGCCTGGAACAGGGCCAGATAGGGATGCTCAGCCTCCGCGGCGCCGGGGTGGTGGCGGGTGATCGCATGGTCGGCCAGGCGGCGCAGCAGGCTGGTGTCGCCGGTGGCCCGGGCGTACTGGAAGCTGCCCACCCGCAGGTGGCTGCCTGCGACCCGGGTGAGCACGGCTCCCGGCAGCACGGTCTCGCGGTAGACCGGGCGCCCCGTCGCCACCACGGCGAGGGAGCGTGTCGTGGGGATGCCCAAGGCGTGCATCGCCTCACTGACCACGTACTCGCGCAGCATCGGGCCGACGGCGGCCTGGCCGTCGCCGCGGGCGAAGGGTGTGGGCCCGGAGCCCTTGAGGTGGATGTCGCGAAGGTGGCCGCCGACGTCGGTGATCTCGCCGAGCAGCAGTGCCCGCCCGTCGCCGAGACGGGGGGCGTACCAGCCGAACTGGTGGCCGGCGTAGGCCTGCGCCACCGGAGCGGCACCTCCGGGGACCAGGTTGCCGGTCAGCAGACGCAGCCCCTCGGGACTGTGCAGGGAGGCGGGGTCCAGGCCCAGTTCGACAGCCAGCGGCTCGTTGAGCACAAGCAGCCGCGGGTCGGGAGCCTCCTCCGCCCGCCAAGGCAGGGCCATCTGCGCAAACTCCCGGGCGAAGCGCCCCTCAAGGGTGACGGTTGGCTGGACTGCGGCACTCACCCGACAAGGATACCCGCAGCACGGTGACCGGCGTCACCTTCCGAACTCCCCTGCACCGGGGCCCCTGGCCCCGGGAACCGGAATCTGCCGGTGGCCGGACCAGGACGGCGATTTCCACGTGAGTGAGAACCGGCCTGCACGTATTCACCGGGAGTGAAGGCCAGCACGGGTTTCCAGGGCCGGAGCCTGCACAGCCGGCGCACGGTGTCACCGGCTTCGGTGAAGGCGCAGATGGCGCTGGAAGCCGTCCGCCAGGGCATTCAGATCTGGAAGGTAGTGCGCTACTTTGTTGGCAAAAGTTATTTTTTGTCCGGAACCCTTCGTCAGGTCCAAGCCGGTGAAAGGTGGAGAACATGCTGGCCCCTGAGCGTCAGCGCCACATCCTCCACGAGCTGGAGCAGCGCGAGGCGGTCCGCGTCTCCGAATTATCAGCCGCCCTCGGGGTTTCGGAGATGACGGTCCGCCGGGACATCGAAACTCTGCACGCGGCCGGTTCCTTGCGGAAAATCCACGGCGGGGCGCGCCGACTCGGAACGTTCGGTGCCTTTGAGCCGGGGTTCGCCGCCAAATCCGGGCAGCAGCAGGCGGCCAAGGCCGCCATCGCCGGCGCGGCGCTGGCTCTGGTTCGCCCGGGCATGACAATTTCCGTTTCGGCCGGCACCACCACCCATCAGCTGGCGGGGCTCCTGGGCAACGTCGGGAATCTGACCGTCGTCACGAATTCACTCAAGGCCGCCGACGCAATCTACCGTCTCCAGGCCGAGGGCGGCGCAACCGGCTCCTCGGTGATCATCACCGGCGGCGAGCGCACGCCGTCGGAGGCGCTGGTCGGTCCTGTCGCCACGGCGTCCATCCGCCGGCTGCACACGGACCTGTGTTTCATGGGCGTGCACGGCCTGCACCTCGAGTGCGGGCTGACCACACCTAACCTGGCGGAGGCCGAGACAAACACTGTTCTGGCCGCGGGAGCGGATCAGTTGGTGGTGCTGGCGGACCATACAAAGTTCGGTATCAGCAGCCTGGCGAAAATCGCCCCCCTGGCCCAGGTAGACACCCTCGTGACCGACGACGGTTTGGCCACTGCGGCGCAGGGCATTTACGCCGAGCAGGTCGGCGAGCTTATCGTCGCAGACATTCCCGCCGCCACGCTCTCGGATCGGCAGCCGGCAGTGGACACCGCTCCCCTGGCCGGGCGGTCACCGGCGGACCAACCGACATGATCATTGGCCTTCCGATTCCGACCGCCGAGAACATTTTGTCCGGGAGGACACCATGACCAGCACAGCCGGCAGCCTGCACGCCGCCTCCGTCACCGCGGTGACCCGGACCGAGCTCGCGGACGGCCGCGAGCTGCTGTATTTCGACGAGGGCGGACCGGTGCAACGGGCATCCGTGGACCGCCGTACGCTGCCCGGGCGGGGAGCCGCCGGCGAGATCCGCTATGACGCGCTGACGGCGGAGTGGGTGGCCGTGGCCGCGCACCGCCAGACAAGGACGTACCTGCCACCGGCGGACCAGTGCCCGCTCTGTCCCTCCACCGAAACGAATCTTTCCGAGATTCCGGCAGCGGACTACAACGTTGCAGTCTTTGAAAACCGTTTCCCCTCGCTTGGGCCGGATCTGGAAGCGGCGCCGCTGTTGCCGCAATGGGGCACGCGCGGCCCGGCCGGGGGCCGCTGCGAGGTCGTGTCCTTCACCTCCGAACATACCGGTTCCTTTGCCGAACTGGACAAGCGGCGGGTGCGCACCGTCATAGATGCCTGGGCACACCGGACCGAGGCCCTCAGCGCCCTGGCCGGGGTGAAGCAGGTGTTCTGCTTTGAAAACCGTGGCGCGGACATCGGGGTGACCCTGCACCACCCGCACGGACAGATCTATGCCTACCCCTACATCCCCCCGCGGGCCGCAGCGATGGGGGCAGCAGCCCGGAAGTTCTACGACGAGGCCGGCCAGCGGGAAACCCTGACCGGTTCGATCCTTGACCGCGAGCGCACGGACGGCAGCCGGATGATTGCAGAGGCTAACTTCTTCAGCGCCTACGTTCCCTTTGCCGCGCGGTGGCCGCTGGAAATCCACCTGGTGCCGCACCGCCAGGTGCCGGACCTGGCCGGACTGACCGGCGCGGAGCGCGAGGAACTGGCGGTGCTGTACCCGGATCTGCTGCGCCGCCTGGATGCCCTGTATGACAGCCCCACCCCCTACATTGCCGCCTGGCATCAGGCTCCGCTCGACGGCGTCCTGCGTCCGGCCGGCTATCTGCACCTGCAGATCACTTCACCTCGCCGGGCCGCCGACAAACTCAAATTCCTGGCCGGTTCCGAAGCCGCCATGGGGGCCTTCATTAATGACACGGTCCCGGAGCAAGCTGCAGCCAGGCTGCGGGAGGCTGCTCCCGGACCCGCCGGCCGTTAGCCGTCAGGACCCCCGAAGGGAATCGAAGGTGCAGCAAAGGGAACCCATGTCCAGGGCCGGCAAGATCGACACCGGGCCGGCGGCGGGCCTGGCCGCCGCATTCGCGGACCGCTACGGCCGGGAACCGGACGGGCTGTGGCAGGGGCCCGGGCGGGTGAACCTGATCGGTGAACACACCGATTACAACGAGGGGCTCGTGCTGCCGTTCGCCATCAACCGCGCCACGGCCGTGGCCGTAGGCCTCCGGGAGGGCCGCACGGCGCGGCTGGCATCCGGTTTTGCCGGCGCCGAGCCGGTCGAGGTTGACCTCAAGGCGTTCCGTCCCGAAACAGCGGAGGGCTGGACGGCCTATCCCCTGGGGGTGGCCTGGGCCCTGGAGCAGGCCGGGGCCAGCATCCCGGGCTTTGACATCCTCATCGCCTCGGATGTGCCGGTCGGGGCCGGCCTGTCGTCGTCGGCCGCCCTGGAGTGCGCGGTCGCCACGGCCTTGGCGGAGCTTACCGGCGCAGGACTAAGCCGTGCCGAACTGGCAGCCATCGGACGCCGGGCCGAGAACGAAGTGGTCGGCGCGCCCACGGGCATGATGGACCAGTATGCGTCCCTGCTCGGCGCGGAAGGATCGGCCGTTTTCCTGGATTGCCGCAGCGGCCGGGCACAGCTCGTGCCACTCACCCTGGAGGCCGCCGGACTGGTGTGCCTGGTGATTGACACCAGGGTCGTCCACGCCCACGCCACCGGCGGCTATGCTGCGCGGCGGGCGTCCTGCCTCCGTGCAGCCGAGGTCCTGAACGTGGCCGCCCTGCGGGACCTGAGCACGGCGGATTTGGCCCGGGCAGAGCGAAGGCTGGACGAGGAAACGTTCCGCAGGGTGCGGCACATAGTCACCGAGAATGACCGCGTCCGCCGGACCGTGGACCTGCTGCGCACGGATGGCCCCGGTGCCATCGGCGCACTTCTGGACGCCAGCCACCGGTCCATGCGGGACGACTTCGAGATCTCCTGTCCCGAACTGGATCTGGCCGTCGAGACCGCCCGCGCCGCAGGGGCCATCGGTGCCCGGATGACGGGAGGTGGTTTCGGCGGCTCAGCCATCGCCCTTACCCCCGTGGATAAGGAGGAACGGGTCCGGGCAGCGGTGCTGGACGGTTTTGCCAGGGGCGGGCTGCGGACTCCGGAAATATTCACCGTGCTCCCGGCCGCCGGGGCCGTGCGGATAGCCGGCCCGTGACCGGCATCGCCCCCGTCCAGGGCCACGGCGCGCACCGGTGCAGGAAAGCGGGTCTTTTGCCCGCACGCCGTCCCGCAAGCCCGGGCAGTGACGGCGGTATCCCCAGGAATCGTTTGTGCTGCCCGCTGTCCGGACCGAAAATTGGGGCAGGAAAGCCGTGCCGGAACCGGCCGCCCGCATCCTGTGACCGCGGATTCGGGCCGCGGAAGGCCTGCACGGTTTGGCCGTCGGAGTCAGGAGGAGCCCGTGAATGCACTAACGAGCAGGGCCGAAGCGTTCTGCGCCCGCTTTGGCCTGGACCTGCCCATACTGCTGGCCCCCATGGCGGGGGCGTGTCCGCCTTCGCTGTCGGCCGCAGTTGTGGAGGCCGGCGGCCTGGGTGCCTGCGGTGCGCTGCTAATGCAGCCGGAGGCGATTGCTGCCTGGGCCGATCAGGTGCGGGCCGCGGGCGAGGCGTTCCAGATCAACTTGTGGATCCCGGATCCCGCCCCGGCACGCGACCGGGCCCATGAAGCACGGGTGCGCGAATTCCTCGGCCACTGGGGGCCGCCGGTTCCGGAGGAGGCCGGGGATGCCGCGCCGCCGGATTTCCGGGCCCAGTGTGCGGCGCTGCTGGCGGCCGGGCCGCCGGTCGTTTCCTCCATCATGGGGCTGTACCCGCAGGACTTCGTGGCACGGCTCAAGGACCGGGGCATCGCCTGGTTCGCGACCGTTTCCACGGTTGCCGAAGCCCGGGCCGCCGAGGCGGCCGGGGCGGACGTCATCGTGGCGCAGGGTGCGGAGGCCGGCGGGCACCGCGGCAGTTTCGACGCCGCCAGGGCCGAACAGCAGCTGGTGGGCTTGTTTGCGCTGCTGCCGGCCGTGGCGGATGCCGTAAGCGTGCCGGTGGTTGCGACCGGAGGCATCGCCGACGGGCGCGGGGTCGCCGCCGCCCTGGCGCTGGGGGCCAGCGCGGCACAGGTCGGTACCGGCTTCCTCCGCTGTCCCGAGGCCGGGATCCCCCGCGCCTGGGCCGATGCCCTCGCCCGCACGGCCCCCGAGGACACGACGGTGAGCCGTGTTTTCAGCGGACGCGCCGGACGCAGCCTCACCACGGACTACGTCAGGGCCGCAACTGCCGCCGACGCCCCGGAGCCGGCCCCCTATCCGGTCCAGCGGGGCCTGACGGCCGCCATGCGGGCGGCCGGCCAAAAGGAAGGCGACATCCACCGGATGCAGGCCTGGGCCGGCCAGTCGGCGGCACTGGCCAAAGCCGAACCGGCCGGGAAGCTGGCGCGGCGCATCTGGGAGGACGCCCAGGCCCTGCTGGGGTGACGGCCGGACCGCCCCTCGACAGCATTGCCAAGCATGCTTAGCATTAAGGCTCCAGCCCACCCTACCAGCGCGGTCCGGTCCGGAGGGGTTTCCCGCACGGTTCGGGCCTGAAAGCTTACGGTCCGCCCTCGCCCGTGCCGGGTGGCAGATCCTGCGGACCGCGCGACCGGACAGGAGAGTTTCGATGCCGGGACAACGGTTTTTCCCGAGGCGGTCCTGATGCGGGCCATGGTGTACCGCGGACCCTACAAGGTGCGCATGGAGGAGAAGGACATGCCGCCGATCGAGCACCCGAACGATGCCATCGTGCGGGTGACGCTGGCGGCGATCTGCGGGTCGGACCTGCATCTGTACCACGGGATGATGCCGGACACCCGGGTCGGCATGACCTTCGGCCACGAATTCATCGGCGTGGTGGAGCAGGTCGGCCCGTCGGTCGAACGCCTCAAGCCCGGGGACCGGGTGATGGTGCCGTTCAACGTCTACTGCGGATCCTGCTACTTCTGTGCCCGCGGGCTATATTCGAACTGCCACAACGTCAACCCCAATGCCACCGCCGTCGGCGGCATTTACGGGTACTCGCACACCTGCGGCGGCTACGACGGCGGCCAGGCCGAGTACGTGCGGGTCCCCTTCGCCGACGTCGGGCCGGGCCTCATTCCGGACTGGATGGACGACGAGGACGCGGTGCTGCTCACCGATGCCCTGCCCACCGGCTACTTCGGCGCCCAGCTTGGCGACATCGCCGAGGGCGACACGGTGGTGGTCTTCGGGGCCGGGCCCGTCGGGCTGTTCGCCGCCAGGTCCTCCTGGCTCATGGGTGCCGGACGCGTCATTGTGATCGACCACCTGGAGTACCGGCTCGAGAAGGCCCGCTCGTTCGCCCACGCGGAGACCTACAATTTCACCGAGTACGACGACATCGTCGTGCACCTGAAACAGATCACCGGCTACCTCGGCGCCGACGTGGCCATCGACGCGGTGGGCGCCGAGGCCGACGGCAACTTCACCCAGCACGTCACCGCCGCCAAGTTCAAACTGCAGGGCGGCTCGCCGGTGGCGTTGAACTGGGCGATCGACTCGGTCCGCAAGGGTGGCACGGTTTCCGTAATGGGCGCCTACGGCCCGGTCTTCAGCGCCGTGAAGTTCGGCGACGCGGTGAACAAGGGCCTGACGCTGCGGATGAACCAGTGTCCGGTCAAGCGCCAGTGGCCGCGCCTGTTCGAACACATCCGCAACGGCTACCTCAAGCCCAGCGACATCGTCACCCACCGGATTCCGCTCGAGCACATCGCCGAGGGTTACCACATCTTCTCGGCCAAGCTGGACAACTGCATCAAGCCGCTGATCGTCCCGGGCAGCAGCTGAGAAAGGGAGCATGATCATGCCGTACACAGCCGGCAGGCCGGAACCGACGCCGTCGAGCGAGGAACTGCGGGCCCGCATCCCCGGGTGGGGTGCGGACCTGGATCCCAAGGACCGGCCCGCAGTGCCCCGGGAACGGTTCGACCCGGATGCAAGCGGGGCGCACTGGGACTTCCCCGAACGCCAGGAAGAAAAATGGCCGCGCGAGCGGTCCGTCGAACACAAGCTCCTCCCGCCCGTGTTCGGAACTTCCTGCCCGCCCAAGGGCCTGTCCGGCGCCATGCGGAAGTTCGCCTACCGGAAATACAGCGAGGGGCGCGCAGCCCACTGGCTGATCCTGATCGCCGCAGACCGGGTTGACGCCGGGGAGAGCCACCTGCGCTCCTTCCTCACCCTGCACCCGGACAATCCGGTCACCGAAACCGGGGTGCTCAGCGAGTTCTCCCGCCACGGGATCTCCTCCCGCTTTGGAAAGAAGCGCACGGACCTGTCCCACCAATGGATCGACCCGGTCATCATCGGGGCACCATGGGCGCTGGCCGCCGGCGCGGCCGGCGCGGCGGCGGCGATCCTGTGGAGGCGCCGCCGGGTGTGAGCGGGGATCCCCGGCGGTGCGGAGAGCCGGGCGCTGCCCCGGCCGAAGGTGCGTTCCCGGAGCGTCTCCTGCCGCATGGCCTTCGCGCAGCCGGCCCGCTGGCTGTACGAGCAGCAGGACATGACCGTTGAGCAGGTCGGCCGGGCATTCCGGGCCAGCCGTATTGCGTCTACCGCGCCCAGCGGCACGCCGTCGACGGCTGCCTCCGGCCGGCTAGATGCCGTGCGGCCGGCGGGGCGGCTGCCGGGGGTGGAGGGAGCGGACGGGTCCCTGATCGGCGGAACCGGCTTCCAGTTCCGCGCTGACCACTTCCAGCGCGGTCTCAAGCTTCGCGGCCTCGAGGCCGGGCAGGGACGTCAGTGCCTCGCGGATGGACGCATCGAATTCTTCATACAGCCATTGGATTGCGTCCTGCCCGGCAGAGGTGATGCTGACCAGGATGCTCCGCCGGTCTTCCGGGTTGTTGGTCCGGGCCAGGAACCCGGCTTTTTCAACCCGGTCGAGCATCGCGGTAATCGATCCGGAGGTGATGCCCATCATGGCCGCCAGATCACGCGGCGCGATGGGCCCGCTGTTAAACAGATGGGCAAGGGCCACCAGGTCGCTGGAGCCAAGCTGCAGCTGCCGGGCCCGGGTGTTGTGGAAGTGTTCCCCGCTGAGGATCAGGCGGCGCAGCGCCAAGGTTACCCCGCGGACCTCCGCTTCCTTTCCCTGGCCGCCGCCGGCGATGGCCATCATGGTCATGTCATCTCGCTTCTGCTTGATCCCCAACATAGTCGGACGTCGCTGAATGTCCCGCTCCCCCGTAAACAGCATACGCGCTAAACAGTTGGCCCTGAATTAACTTGATCATCAAGCAAGTTGATTAATGCTTTAATTATCGCTATGCTTCAGGAGGTCCCAACGAGCGGTACCGGCCGGCGGTCTCTGCGCCTGCCCTTTCCGCGGGGAACCGACTCCACTGCACCTCGCCGACAACGGCACCCGGCATCCGGCCGGCAATCACGCCTGCGTCCTTGGATATTCCGGGCCTCTCCCAATCGAAAGAAATCATCATGCGCACCTCCGCCAAGTTCCTGACCGCTGCCACCGTCGCCGGCCTGACCTTCGCCGCCGGTTCGGCCTTCACCGGTGCCGGCGTCACCAACAACGCCGGCGCCACCCAGTTCATCGGCGGCACCGTCACGCAGACCGTCACCGGCGCGACCCTGAACTCCGTTGTATACGGCTTTTCCGACGCCCCCGCCAATACGACCGTCAACGAGGTCACCCTGACCTTCGGCGATACCACGGACGGCAAGATCCCGACCATCGCCCTGACCGGCGGGGCCGGCACCGCCTTCACCTGCACCGCAATCGACCCCGAGACCAACGTCTCCTCCTGCACCGGCGGGAGCCAGGCCGATCTGGAAAGCATTGCCGTCACGGTCAACTAACACCGGCACCCGGAACGGCCCGCCCGCGGCGGGCCGTTCCCCACACCCGCTTCCACCCCAGTTGAGAGGTCGCATGCTCCGCCGGTTGCTCCGCCCCCTGTCGAGGCTCCTCCTGATCGGCGCGGCAGGCCTGCTCGCGGCCGCCGCCCTGGTTCTCACCACCGGCCAGGCCGCCGTGGTCGTCACCCATGGGGTGAGCATGAACCCGGTGTACCACCAGGGGGACCTGGTCGTGGTCGCCCGGGCCCCGGCCTACTCGACAGGCCAGATCGCGGCCTACCGGCTGCCCGCCGGCAACGACATCGCCCTGCATCGCATCATCGGTGGCGACGGCACCGGCTTTGTCCTCAAGGGCGACAACAACCAGTCCATCGACCCTGTGCGGCCCACCGCCGACCAGGTCCTGGGCCGGGCCGTGCTGCACATCCCGCAGGCCGGGACCCGGCTGCGCGGCCTGACCAGCCCGCCGGTGCTGGCCCTGACCGCCTTCGCCCTAATGGCCGGCGGGGGCACCGCACTTACCCGACGCCGACGCAGACGCAGGAGAGCAGCCATGCCCACGCATACCACCATCCGGGGATCAATCGCCGCCGTGACCGCCCTCCCCTTCCCCTGGCGTGCGGCGGCCGTCCTGGCCCTGGCCTCCGGTACCCTGGGCCTTGCACTGGCTGTCCCGGCCTGGGGCGGGCCGCTTGAGGAGCCGGGTGAACCCCGGACCGCCGGTGCCCGCATGGTCTTCTCCTATACTGCGGAGGTCGGGAAAACGCCCGCCTATGACGGAACCACCGCCACCTCGCCGGACCCGGTCTTCCGCAGGATCACCGACTCCGTGGACCTGCATCTGAGCTACCAGGGCAAACCGGGCACCCTGTCCGTCGCCGCCGAACTCTCCACCCCCGGCGGCTGGCACTCAACCGTGCCGCTCGCACCTGCGGAACGCTTCACCGGCAACCGCCACGAAACCACCGTCAGACTCGACCTGAAGGCACTCGATGCCAAGGCCCGGGCCGCGGCCGAGGTCACCGGCATGCCCGCCGAACCGGTCACCGTCGCCCTCACGCCCCGCGTGCAGACAGCCGAAGGGGAGGACTTCCAGCCCGCACTCAAACTGAACCTGTCCCCCCTGCAGCTTAGCCTCGCCGGGGATGCCGGCGACCTGACCGTCACCGACGCCGACACCGACGCCGGCCCCGCCACACATCCGCGCACCTTGGACATCTTCGGGTGGAACCTGGCCGCCGGCGCGGCACGAGCCGTCTCGGCCGTCCTGCTGCTGGCCGCACTCCTGGCCGGCGCCGCCATCGCCATGGCGGTCCGCCGCACCGCCCCCGGCGACGAAGGCGCCGCGATCCGCCGCCGCTATGCCTCCCTGCTCGTGCCGGTCCACCCCATGCCCGCACCGCCGGGCCGGCCCGTGATCGATGTCGCAACCTTCGCCACGCTGGCCAAGCTCGCCGAACGCTACGGACTGCTCGTGCTGCACTGGACGCGAAGCGGTGTCGAAACATTCATCGTTCAGGACGAGGCAACAACCTACCGGTACCGCACAGGTACACGCCACTGCCATCCGGATGCGCGGAACACCCCGGTGGAGGCAGGCACCTGACCTGCCGGACCGGGGAACCTCCCGGTGGCTGCCGCACCGGACCGGTCCCGCCGCGGGTGTTTCCCGTACCATCCGCCCACGGTGTGTCCGGTTGGGTTGTTCCGGCTCCGGTGTCCGGCTCAAAGATCCCCGCGCGTGCGCCTTCGGAAAGCGGCACGGCCGCGTTTCACGTGAAACACGGCCGCCGGTCACACCGGTGACGCGAGCTCGGGCCGGGTTCATCCCCGTTGCCATGGCAGCGCCCGCTTTGGATGATTAAAGTCGTCCCGAGGAGGTTACGTGCGCAGGGCCGCCCGGTTCTTCGTCGTTCCCGCGGTGTTGTTCGTGCTGCTGGGCGTTCCCGGTTCCGCTGCCCCGCGGCCGTACCCGGGGGTCATCGCGGGCCTTGGGGATTCAATCACCCGGGCCACCAATATCTGCTGCCACGCCGGCAGCTACCCGGCCCGGTCCTGGTCCACCGGAGACGATCAATCCGACGGTGTCCTCAGCCACTATGAACGGCTGGCGGTCCAGTACCCGCGGATCAGGCACCACAACCACAACGATTCCGCCAACGGTGCCAAGGCAGCCGATCTTGCTGCTCAGGCGTCGCTGGCCGTGGCACAAAAGGCGGACTACGTCACCATCCTCATCGGAGCCAATGACCTGTGCGCCCCGTCCGCGTCGGCGATGACCTCCCCTGCCGACTTCGCCCGTCAGGTCGGTACCGCGCTGGAAGCACTGCGTCAGGGGCTGCCGCGGGCCCGCATCTACGTCAGCAGCATCCCGGACCTTTACCGCCTGTGGTCCGTTCTCCACACCAACCCGAAGGCCAGGCGGGCCTGGTCAACTGCCGGAATCTGCCGGTCCATGCTCGGTCCTGCGGCGACCGGGACCCAGCGTCGGGCAGTCGTTGCCCGCGAGGCAGCCTTCAACCGGATCCTGGCCGTCATCTGTGCAAAATATCGGAACTGCCGCTGGGACGGGGGTGCCGTCTACCGGTACAAGTTCTCCGCCGGCCAGATCAGCACCGTGGACTACTTCCACCCCGGCCCCACCGGCCAGGCCGCACTGGCGGAGATCACTTGGAAGGCATTCCACTGACGCGTTCCACGTGGAACGGCACCCGGGCGGCTTGGTCAGGGCTCGAAGCGGTAGCCCATGCCGGGCTCGGTGAGAAGGTAGCGCGGGTTCGCCGGGTCGGGTTCGAGCTTGCGCCGCAGCTGGGCGATGTACACACGCAGGTACTGGGTTTCGGTCCCGTAGGCAGGTCCCCAGACCTCGTGCAGCAGCTGGCCCTGCCCCACGAGGGAGCCGGCATTGAGGACCAGGCGCTCCAGCACTTTCCATTCGGTCGGGGTGAGGCGCACCGGCCTGCCGTCACGCTGCACCTTCTTGGCCGCCACGTCGATGGTGAAATCCGCCGTCTCCACCACGGGAGTCCCGGCGCCGGGATGGCCCCGGCGCACGGCGGCACGCAGCCTGGCCAGCAGTTCGGGCAGGCCGAAGGGCTTGGTGACATAGTCGTCCGCCCCGCAGTCGAGGGCTTCGACCTTGTCCGCGGACGCGTGCCGGGCCGAGAGCACGATGATCGGCACATCGGTCCAGCCCCGCAGCCCCCGGATGACGTCGATGCCGTCCATGTCCGGCAGGCCCAGGTCCAGCACCACTGCATCGAGCTGGTGACGGGAGGCGGCCTGCAGCGCCTCGGTGCCGGTGGCGGCGGTGACCACGTCGAAACCGTGCGCGGTGAGGTTGATCTGCAGGGCGCGCAGGAACTGCGCCTCGTCGTCGACCACCAGCAGTGCGGTCATGGCCCCCTCCATCGTGTTTTCTACACAACAATAGGAACATGCAACGCGGAAAACTGCGCATCTATCTCGGTGCCGCCCCCGGCGCCGGCACAACCTACGCCATGCTGGAGGAAGCCCACCAGCTCCAGGAGCAGGGCAGCGACGTCGTCATCGGCCTGGCCGCGGACCACGGCCGCGCCGAGACCGCCGCGCTGAAGGCGGGCCTGGACAGCGTGCCGCCGCGGATCGTGGAGTACCGGGGCTCCGCCGCCGAGGAACCGGACGTGGACGCGTTGATCGCCCGGGCGCCCGGCGTCGCGCTGATCGATGACTACGCCCACGGCTGCCTTCCGGGCAGCCGCCATGAAAAACGCTGGCAGGACATCGAGGAAGTGCTCGACGCTGGCATTGACGTGGTCTCTACCGTCGACATCCGGCACCTGGGCTCGCTCTCCGACGTCGTGGCGGCGATCACCGGCGTGCGCCAGGACGAAACAGTTCCCGACGACCTCGTCCGCCGGGCCGACCAGATCGAGCTCGTCGACATCGCGCCCGAGATGCTCCGGCAGCGCCTGTCTTTGGGCAAGGTGTACCCGCCCGAGCAGATCGATGCGGCCCTGTCCAACTACTTCCGCCTGGGTAACCTCACCGCGCTGCGGGAACTGGCGCTGCTCTGGCTCGCCGACCGCGTGGAAGAGGGCCTGGAAGCCTACCGGGCGCAGGAGGGCATTAGCGATACCTGGCCGGCCCGGGAACGCCTGGTCGTGGGCCTGAGCGGCGGCCCCGAAGGCCAGGTGCTGCTGCGCCGGGCCGCCCGCATCCTCTCCCGCGTTACCGGGGGCGAACTGCACGCCGTGCATGTGAGCACCGCCGACGGGCTTGCCGCCGGTTCACCGCGCGAGCTTGAACAGCAGCGCCAGCTGACGAAGGAGCTCGGCGGCACCTACCATGCGGTCACCGGCGAGGATCCTGCGGAAACCCTGCTGGACTTCGCCCGCAGCATCAATGCCACGCAGATCGTCGTCGGCGTCTCCCGCCGCAGCCCCGTGGCGAGGCTGTGGGGCGGCCGCGGTATCGGCGCCCGCGTGGTCCAGGAATCCGGGGACATCGACGTCCACATGGTCTCGCATACCCACCGAGGCCGGGGCACCGGACACACCCCGCCCACGGACTTGGGCCGGGCCCGGACCCGGGCCGGGGCCGCCATGGCCATCCTCCTGCCGCCGCTGCTGCAGCTGATTCTCGGGGCCATCCCGGACGAACACTTCGCCACCGACATGCTCATCCAGCTGTGCGGCACCATTGCCGTCGCCCTCCTGGGCGGGCTGTGGCCGGCCATCGTTGCTGCGGCGATCGCCAGCATGACCGTCACTTTCTTTGCGGTCCCCCCGACCGGCACGCTGGCCATTGGCAAGCCGGAGAACGTCCTGACCCTGGTGCTGTTCCTGGCCGTGGCCGCCGTCGTCTCGCTGGTGGTCGACTACTCCGCGCGACTGGCCAAGGAAGCCGGCCGGGTCCGGGCCGAGGCGGCCATCCTCGACGAGGTCAGCCGTGGGGTGCTCGCCGCCGAAGATTCGGTGGCGGGCTTCCTGGACCAAGTACGCGAGCTCTTCCGCGTCGACGGCGCCGCGCTCTACGTCCGCGGGCCGGATCCGGACGGGCGCGGGCCGTGGGAGCTGGCCGCCAAGAGCGGGACCGCCCCGGCGGATCCGGCCGATGCCGGTACCCTCGAACCCGTGGACGACGACCACCTCCTCGCGCTCACCGGCCGCACCCTCAGCCAGCGCGAGCGCCAGTTGCTCGCTGCCGTTACCTCACACCTGCTCGCCATCCAGCAGCATGAGCAGCTGGCCGCGAGCCGCCGCGAGAACCTCCGCCTCGCCGAAGGGAACAAGATGCGCACCTCGGTGCTGCGGGCCGTTTCCCACGACCTGCGCACTCCCCTGGCCGGCATCAAGCTCGCCGTCTCCAGCCTGCGGCAGGACTCTGTCCGCCTTCCGCCCGAAGACGAGCAGGAGCTGCTGGCCACCATCGAGTCCTACGCGGACCGCCTCGACTCGCTCGTGGGCAACCTGCTGGATATGTCCCGGATCACCGCCGAATCCGTCCAGCCGCTGCTGCACCCGCTCAGCTGGCGCGAAGCCGTCGAAGCGGCCCTCGCCACATTCCCGCCCGGCCGCATCAGGGTCGAGCTGGCCCCGAACTTGCCGCCGGTCGACGCCGACGCCGGCCTGCTGGAACGCGTAATCGCCAACATCATCGAAAACGCCCTCAAGTACGCTGCAGACTCGGACATTGTCATTGTCGCCAGCGTCGGCGGGGTGGGTGCTGCCACCGTGAATGGGCGGCCTGCCAGCGAGCTGCGGATCATCGACCACGGGCAGGGCGTGCCCGCGGCCCGCGTCGTGGACATGTTCCGTCCCTTCCAGCGCCTCGACGACGTTTCCTCCGGCACCGGCGTCGGACTCGGCCTGGCCGTGGCCAAGGGGTTCACCGAGACCATGGGCGGCCGCCTGCTGGCCGAGCCCACCCCCGGCGGCGGGCTGACCATGATCATCAGGCTCCCCCTTTCGGCCGGCGGCGCCGGAGACTAACTCTTGCCCGGTCACAGCCATAAAGACCCGGTCACAGCCATAAAGAATGCGTTAAAAATTCCGGATCCGCACCATCCGGGGACTTGGGCCGGTGCTAGGCTCCGGTAGTCCGCAGCAAACGAACCGGCGGAAGGGCCTGCGGGCCGTGCCCGCCCCGACTGCCCCGAGAAAAGACGCACGTGAGTTCCTTCACCCACTTCACCATGCCCGCCAGCATCCCCCGGCCGGCACCCCGTCCAGAGCCCGGCGGCGCGTTCGGCCATTGGCTGATGCAGCACCGCGTCCAGCCCGTGGGCCCGGAAACCACCGAAGACCACGCCACGCAGCAGCCGTGGTGGAAGGTCATGTGCCTGACCGGGGTAGACTACTTCTCCACCCTGTCCTACCTGCCCGCGATTGCCGCGCTGGCCGCCGGCGCCCTCTCCCCGCTGGCCACCCTGCTGATCGTCGCGCTGACCCTGCTCGGCATGCTGCCGATGTACCGGCGGGTGGCCAAGGAAAGCCCCCACGGGCAGGGATCGGTCGCCATGCTCGAGCGCCTGCTGCCGTTCTGGCGGGGCAAGGTCCTGGTCCTGATCCTGCTCGGCTTCGTCGCCACGTCCTGGATCATTACCATCACGCTGTCCTCGGCCGACGCGACCGTGCACCTGCTGGAAAACCCCTACACCCCCGGCTTCCTGCACGGGCAGCAGGTGCCCGTGACCATCGTGCTGCTGCTGATCCTCGGCGGGGTATTCCTGCTCGGCTTCACCGAGGCGGTCGCCGTCGCCATCCCCTTGGTGGCCGTGTTCCTGCTGCTCAATGCCGCCATCATTGTCACCGGCCTCTACGACGTGTTTACCGGGCCCGACGTCCTGGCCCGCTGGACCGCCAGCCTGGCCGGTTTCGGCGGGCCGGCCCAGCTTGCCGGTCCGGCCATCCTCGCCTTCCCGCTGCTCGTCCTCGGCCTCTCCGGATTCGAAACAGGTGTCAGCATGATGCCGTTGGTCGCCGCGAAGGGCGATACCCCGGAGGAGCGCCTGGCCTCGCGGGTGCGCAACACGCGCAAACTGCTGACCGCAGCCGCCGCCATCATGAGCATCTACCTGATCGGCAGCAGCATCGTTACCACCGTGCTGATTCCGGCCGAAGCCTTCGCCGACGGCGGCGAGGCCAGCGGCCGCGCCCTGGCGTACCTGGCCCACGAGCGGCTGGGCAACACTTTCGGCACCGTCTACGACCTCAGCAGCATCCTCATCCTCTGGTTCGCCGGTGCCTCCGCCATGGCGGGACTAATCAACATCGTTCCCCGCTACCTGCCCTCCTACGGGATGGCCCCGGAGTGGTGCCGTGCGGTGCGTCCCGTCGTCATTGTCTACACCGTCGTCAGCATCCTGATCACCCTCGCCTTCAAGGCCGACGTCAATGCCCAGGCCGGCGCCTATGCCACCGGCATCCTGGCCATGATGGTTTCCGGCGCCGCCGCCGTCGCGATCTCCGCCGCCCGCCGGAAGCAGCGCCCGGCCGCCGCCGGCTTCAGTGCCCTGACCCTCATCCTGACCTATGCGCTGGTGGACAACATCATTGAAAAGCCCGATGGGCTCATGATCTCGGCCTTCTTCATTGCCGGCATCATCGTCATTTCCCTGGTCTCCCGCATCACCCGCACCACCGAACTGCGGGCGGATCGGATCGAGTTCGATGATGCCGCCCGCCGTTTCGTCGCCGATACGCTGGCCTACGACGGCCGGATCAACCTGCTCGCCCACAAGCCCGAACTCGGCGATTCCGTCGCGGAGTACGCGCGAAAGGAGGCTATCCAACGCGGCACCAATCCCGTCCCCGGCACCGCGGACGTCATGTTCCTGGAAATCAAGGTTGTCGATCCGTCCGACTTCAGCGAGGTCATCCAGGTCCGCGGCGTCGAAATTGAAGGCCATCGCATTCTGCGGGCGGAAAGCCCGGCGGTGCCCAATGCCATTGCCGCCATCCTCCTCGCGCTGCGCGATGCCACCGGGGTGCGCCCGCACGCCTACTTTGAATGGTCCGAAGGCAACCCGCTGACGCACCTGATGCGCTACCTGCTGCTGGGCCAGGGAGACACCGCGCCAGTGGTCCGGGAGATTATCCGCGAGAACGAGCCCGATCCGGAGCGGCGGCCGGGCATCCACGTCGGCTGAGGAATCCCCGCCGGCCGGCCGCGGGCACGCGGCACCCGCGGAACCGGTGGATGTTGATGTGAAACATCCACCGGTTCGGCACTTTCCGGCAACGCCACGCAGCCCGCGCACCGCGCCCTTCCACCGCGTCCGATTTGCGCCGACGGACCGCTATCGAGGCGGGCGGCTGCCGGCGCGGCCGGGGCGGATATCTGCCGCAGCGCCTCAACGAGCAGGGCAGCACGCTTGGAACAAACGCGCCGCCGGCCCAACCAGGGTGCTCGACGGGCGCCGACAACCGCAGCCCCAACGGCGCCGACCAGACCGCCGACGCACCTGCAGCTACCCGTGCACCTTGCTCACTGCCAGCCACGGCGACGCTTTCCTTGCGGGGCTGCAACCGGACCTCGTCCTCGCCCTGGACCACGCCGGGGCGCTCACCACGCACCCCCGGCCACAGACGGAAACCGGTACTGACATCGGCGGCCCGGGCCTCCGTGCCGGCCGGACCGGCGGGGGATGAGCCTCCGCGGGCCCCTCCCCCGCCGGACTCCCGCAGGCAGCCTGTGGCCAGGCAGCCTGCGGCGCCGGGCAGCATTCCCTTGGGCCAGGGGCCGCCCGCTCCGCTCCTGCCGTTTCACGTGAAACGGCCGCACCCTCTCCTGCCGGGCCGGTCCTGCCCGGCAGGGAGCGGGACCAGACACCGTCCCCGCCGCGCGTTTGGGAGTGATGCGCATTTTCGCCACCGTCACCCGTGCAGCGCGCATTTGCCGACAGCAGCCAGACGGTCAGCCGAGCGTCTGCTCGGGCCGCGGCCGGCTCAGCACGTGCTCGACCCGAGGAGGCTCGCCGAGCTGATCAAGCGTGGTGTCGAGGGCCCGGACGATGGGGACCAGTCCGTCCAGGGCAATCCTGGTCCGGTCGCCAGGCCCGGCCGCACATGGTCGTCGATGTGGGGGCGGGAACCGGCACCCTCGCCCTCGCACAGCGCTTCCGGACGGCCCGGGTGGTCGCCGTCGACAGATCCGCCGATCCTCGGGCGCCTCCGGGTAGCGACCCGCACAGGGTCCAGCGGGCCGGGTGCGCGCCGGCCCGGCCGCCCTTGACACCGGCTGGGCC
>NZ_JBHTML010000068.1:0-19501 GCF_042679445.1 Arthrobacter sp. GCM10027362 | reverse complement strand
GGCCGGCGCGGCGAGCAGCTGCACCCCGGCCACGGCCACCGCCAGCCGACGCAGGAAGGCAGGGCTGGCGGCAAAGGAGAACGCGGCCAGCCGTGTGTGGCCTGCCCGGTGCAGCAGGGCCCCGGCCACTGCCAGCAGCAGACCGAGGACCCACCAGAGGAGGACCGCCAGTCCGGCGGCGGCGGCCACCAGGCCCAGCAGCCTGGGATAACTGTGCACCGGCTGTCCGGACCCCGTCCAATACTCCCGGCCGATCAGCCAGCCGGCCCAGAGCAGCGCCGCGCTGCAGCCCGGCACCAATACTGCAGTGACGGCGTCACCGCTGCGCAGGGCCTTCGCCTGCCGGTGCGCGGCCGGGCCTTGGGCCGGTCCTGCCTGTGGTCTTGCCGTTGCCTTCATAGGATGCTCCTGCGGTCGGACGACATGTACGACTTGGCGCTGTTTGGCCTTGTTTGCTTTTATTTGGCAGCAGTAGATTACCGCTGGTCCATATGCTTGCATTGGGCTTGGACGGTTGTAAAGGGTTTGATGCCATTTGACGCGGTTTGATGTCCGCTCCTAGGCTGGCGGCATGCGATGGGATGCGTTGTTCGCCGACCTTGAGGCGCAGCTTTACTCCGCCGGACAACTGGCCTTGGAGACGGAAACCAACGAGCGGGCGCGGATGGACCAGGCAGCCCTTGCTTTGACGGACCGCCTGCGCGGACAGCTCGGGGCGGCCCTGCGGGTCCGGCTGGCCGGTGGTGTGGACTTTGACGGCCAGCTCTCGCATGTCGGGTCGACCTGGATCGTGCTCGATGAACCCACGCGCAGCGTGCTGGTCACGCTGGACGCGGTCCAGCTGGTCGAGGGCCTGGGACGCTCGACAGTGCCGCAGGATCCC
The DNA here is from genome assembly GCF_042679445.1 of Arthrobacter sp. GCM10027362. Taxonomy (NCBI): domain Bacteria; kingdom Bacillati; phylum Actinomycetota; class Actinomycetes; order Micrococcales; family Micrococcaceae; genus Arthrobacter; species Arthrobacter sp. GCM10027362. The sequence continues at coordinate 18,618 of NZ_JBHTML010000068.1, read as the reverse complement.
GGTCGTCCGCAGCGGCTGGGGCTGGCTTCGGCGCTGCGCGCACTGGCGCGGGACCGGGAAGAGGTGTTGCTGTACCTGTCGCCCGGCCGGGACGGCGGCTTCCGGACGATCGCGGGAACCGTCGACAGGGTAGGCAAGGATTTCCTGGAAATAGCCGCCGTCCCCCTCGGCGAGGCCCGCCGCGCAGGCAATGTCCGGGGCGTCTACGCGGTGCCCTTCAATGCCGTGGCGGCGGTGGCCTCCGCCCGGCGGTCCTGACCGCGGGCCGGCTCAGCTGCCGCGGCCGGTCTTGGCCTCCTCGATGAGCTTGCGGGTTTGGGCGTATTTTTCCTGGATGTACTTCTCCAGCATGTCCTGTTCCACGCGCCACTGGCCGCGGCCGCCGACCTGGATGGCGGGAAGTTCCCCGCTGCGCACCAGGGCGTAGGTCTGGGAGGAGGAGATCTTCAGCTCCTCGGCAACATCGGTGAGCGTGAGGAACCGTGGCATGATGCCCTCCTTGGCTGGACGTCGGAATGCCGTTACGGGCAATAATAGCGATTATGGCACCGTTTGACTCTGTTTGACCCCTAACGGCCCCACTTGTGGACAGCCGCCGCGGCCGGGACGGCTCCCGCTTGATTTTCCGGCCCTGTGCACAAGAATGGTGACAGCCTCACCCTGCCGGCGGAACAGTCTTGGACGACCGTGGGGGCTTGTCCTTCCCCGGCCGGATGCCAGCAAGGGGGACCTTTATGAGCTCTGCGCCCGACCCATCCGTGCCCGCGCTCCGGTTGCAGCAGCCGTCATGGAAGGATCCCCGGCTGCTGATTGGAATTCTGCTGGTGCTGGCCTCGCTGGCCGGAGTCACCGCCTTGGTTTCCAGCGCGGACAAGACGGTGCCGATGCTGGCCGCCAAGGAGCAGATCGCCGTCGGCACACCTTTGGCCGCGGAGGATTTCGTCGTCGTGGATGCCCGGCTGGGTGACCTGGAAGGCGCCTACCTGCGCGCGGCGGACCCAATGCCGGCGAACGCGGTGGCCACTTCGCTGCTGCGCCCCGGCGAGCTGGTGCCGCGGTCGGCCCTGGGCCGGGCGGACGAACTGGACCGCAAGCCGGTGGGACTGCCGGTCGACAGCCCGCTGCCCGACGGCGCCGGACCGGGGGCGCGTGTGGACGTCTGGGTGGCGCTGCCGGACGCCCGCAACGGCTTCGGCGAGCCTCAGCTGCTGCTGGAAGCTGCCGAGATTTCCCAGCTGACCCGCCCGTCCTCGGCCTTGGGCGGGCTCCAGCCCGAGCAGCTGCACGTGCTGGTCCCGGATTCGAAGATGGCCGTGCTGCTTCATGCCCTCTCCAACGGCGCCAGAATCAACGTCGTGCTCAACCCGGGCAGCGCCTCGTGAGCATCCCGGTCGTTACCGTCGGGGAGGGGCCGAACGACTTCGTCGGCGGGCTTGAGCGGCTGCACGGCCCGGTGACGGTGGTCCGGCGCTGCACCGAGCTGGCGGAATTGATGGCGGCCTGCCAAAGCGGGCTTGCCCGGGCGGCGATTATTGCCTCGGGCAGCGCCGAGTTGGGCGTTGCCCTGCTCGAACGCCTCCACGGTGCCGGCGTCGCCGTCGTCGTACTGACCGACGACGGCGACGAGCAGCGCCGTCTCGAGGCGCTGGGCGTGCGTCATGGTGGTCACGGCTTGGCCCCCGAGGCACTGGCCGAGCTGGTGGCGGACGCGGTGCGCAGCGCGGAGGACAAGCCGGCGCCCGGTGGTCCGCATACGGGCCATGCGGATCCGGCGGCCGCACTGCAGCCGATGCCCGCCGGGTTCGCTGCCCAGGAGCCGGCCCGGGACGGGGAAGGGGCCGGCGGGGAGGTCATCGCCGTCTGGGGTCCGGCGGGCGCGCCGGGGCGGACCCTGCTGGCAGTCAACCTGGCCGCCGAATATGCCGCGGCCGGCCGACGGGTGTTGCTGGTGGATGCGGACACCTACGCAGCCGGCGCCGCGACCTATCTGGGCCTGCTGGACGAATCGGCTGCCCTGGCCCATGCCTGCCGGCTGGCAGACCAGGGGCTGTTGGATGCCCCGACGCTGGAGCGGGCCACGGTCAAGGTCGCCGTCTCGGGGGCGCCGCTGATGGTGCTGACCGGGATCACACGCGCAGACCGGTGGCCCGAAATCCGCTCCGGTGCGCTGGGCACCGTCCTGGCGCTGGCCCGCCAGCTGGCGGATATCACAGTGGTCGATTGCGGGTTCTGCCTCGAAAGCGACGAGGAGCTGAGCTTCGATACGCTGGCGCCGCGGCGCAATGCGGCCACCTTGCGGAGCCTGGAACTGGCGGACACCGTGCTGGCCGTGGGGGCGGCCGATGCGCTCGGTGTCCCGCGGCTGGTGCGGGCCCTGGCCGAACTTGGGCAGGCCGTGCCCTCGGCAGCGCCCCAGGTGGTGCTCAACCGGGTTCGGCCGGGGTCCGTGGGCCGCAGCCCCGAGCGGCAGCTGCGTGAAGCCTGGGAGCGGTTTGCTCCCGGCCACCGGATCCGGGCCTGCCTGCCGGCGGACTTTGCGGCCGCGGACGCGGCACTGCTGGGCGGTTCCGTGCTGCTGGAAACCGCACCGGACTCGGCGCTGCGGCAGGCTATCGTGCTGCTGGCCGGCCTGGCCGAACCGGCCCGCCGCGGCAGCCTGCTGCGCCGGAAGCCAGCAAAAGTGAAGTTTTGATGTGGTGGGACTAGGCTAGGGCTTGCGGCCGCAACGGAGCGGACCGTAACCATCTAGCGGAGGCTTATTCCATGTCGTCTGGATCCAGCGTGGCGGATCTGTTGGGTTCTGAGCAGTTTGCCGATGAATTCATCGCGAATTACTACGAGCATCTTGCCCCGGAGGATGCGGAGAACTACACGCCGGAGGTGCTTCAACGGCGGGCGTATGCACACCGGGAACTGGCCCAGCGCAGGGCGGATGGCCAGGCGGTGGTCCGGATCTTTAACGAAGAGCATGCCAGCGTCGTCATGATCGTCACCGATGACATGCCGTTCCTGGTGGACTCGGTGATGGCCGAGATCGTCCGGCAGGAGGTGGCCATCCGGCTGCTCACCCATCCGATCTTCATAGCCACGCGCAACCGCGAAACCCACGAACTGGTGGACCTGCGCCGGGTGCCGGCCCATACCGGCCTTTCCAGCGGCGATACCGCCGCACTGCCGAGCCTGTCGGCGCAGTCGGCCAGCCCCGAGAATGCCACCTTCGTCGAATCCTGGATCGCCGTGGAGACGGAGAAGATTGGCAGCGAGGAGCGGGAGCAGCAGCTGGTCGCCGGGCTGCTGCGGATCCTTGAGGACGTCCGGGTCTCGGTGCAGGACTGGCCGGCCATGCGCCGCAAGGTGCGGGAAATCGCCGATTCGTTGGACTCGATTGTCGGAGCGGAGCAAATCCCGGACCTGCACGAGGCCAAGGCCCTGCTGAACTGGCTCGACGAGGGTAACTTTACGTTCCTGGGCTTCCGCGAGTACGACCTGATCACCCAGGACGGCGAGGACGTGCTCGCGGCGCGCGAAGGCAGCGGCCTGGGCATCATGCGCCAACACGCAGAGGGCCGGCACATCCACCACCTGACCGAGGCCGGCCGGGCCAAGGCCCGGGAGAAGCGGATCCTGGTGCTGACCAAGGCCAATTCGCGCTCCACCGTCCACCGCGCCGCCTACCTGGACTACATCGGCGTCAAGCGGTTTGACGCGCAGGGCAATGTCGACGGCGAGCGCCGGTTCATCGGCTTGTTCGCCACCAGCGCCTACAACAGTTCGGTGCATTCGGTGCCGATCGTGCGCAAGAAGGTTGAGGCGGTGCTGCGCCGCTGCGGCTTCCCGCCGGATTCGCACTCGGGCAAGGATCTGCTGGCGATCCTGGAAACTTATCCGCGGGACGAGATCTTCCAAATGGAGGAGGCGGAACTGGCCGATACCGCCATGGCCATCCTGCGGCTGCAGGAGCGCCGGCGCACCCGGCTGTTCCTGCGCCAGGACATTTACGGCCGGTTCGTGTCGGCGCTGGTGTTCCTGCCACGCGACCGGTATACCACCGCCGTGCGCCGGCGCATCGAGGACGAGCTGCGGCGGACCTTCAATCCGGAGTCGATCGACTATGAGGCGCGGCTGACCGAGTCCGCGCTGGCCCGGCTCTTCTTCCGGATCCGGCTGCCACGCGGGTCCCAGCTGGTGCAGGTGGACACCGCGAGCCTGGAACGCCGGCTGGCCGACGCCACCCGGTCCTGGGGCGAGGGCGTCACCAAGGTGATCCGCAGCAAGTACGACGGCGAGCGTGCCGAGCGGCTGGCCGAGCGGTGGATGGAGGCCTTCCCGGCCACCTACCGGGTGGACTTCGAGGTCGAGGACGCCCTGGAAGACATCGAACGGTTCGAAAGCTTCGCCGCCGAAGGCGGGGCCGCTCCGATCATGCACGTCTATGTTCCTTCAGGGGTTCAGGACCGGGACGAGGATGCCCGGCTCAAGCTCTACCTGACCGAACCGAAGTCGTTGAGCCAGATCCTGCCGGCGCTGCAGAACCTTGGGTTGGAGGTGCTGGACGAACGCCCGTTCGAGATCAAGACCGCCGACGGGGCCGGATTCTTCCTGTACGACCTGGGCCTGAAGTACCCCGAGGCCGTGGCGCCGGAGGCGACCGGCGAACTGCTCGGGGCGGCCTTTTCCGCTGTCGATACCGGCCAGAGCGAGTCGGACGGCTTCGACCGGTTGATCCTGCGCGAGCGGATCGACTGGCGGCAGGTGGCGGTGCTGCGCAGCTACGCCAAGTACATGGTCCAGCTCGGGCATGCCAGCTCCTACGGCTTCGTGGCGGACACCCTGCTGGCCAACCCGGACGTGGTGCATGCGCTGCTGAAGCTGTTCAATGTCAGCTTCCATCCGGACCTGTCGGCGGACACCCGGCCGGCGCAGATGGCCCGGGCCCGGGCCGAGCTGGACGCCGGGCTGCAGGCGATTCCGACGCTGGACGCCGACCGCGCGCTGCGCACGCTGGCCAACATTATCGAGGCCACGCTGCGCACCAACTACTTCCAGCACAAGCCGTACATGAGCTTCAAGCTTAGCCCGCAGCGGATCGACGGCGCGCCCTTCCCACGGCCCAAGTACGAGATCTGGGTCTACTCGCCCCAGGTCGAGGGGGTGCACCTGCGTTTCGGCGAGGTGGCGCGCGGCGGGCTGCGCTGGTCCGATCGGCGCGAGGACTTCCGCACCGAAATCCTCGGCCTGGTCAAGGCCCAGACGGTCAAGAACGCCGTCATCGTCCCGACGGGGGCCAAGGGCGGCTTCTTCGCCAAGCGGCTGCCGGACCCGACGGTGGACCGCGCGGCCTGGCTTGCCGAGGGGCAGGCCAGCTACCGAACCTTCATCCGCGGCCTGCTGGACCTGACCGACAACCTGGTCCGCACCCCGCAGGGCATGCGCGTAGTGCCGCCGCCGCGGGTGGTGCGCTACGACGGCGACGACACCTACCTGGTGGTGGCCGCGGATAAGGGCACGGCCAGCTTCTCGGACATCGCCAACGAGATCTCGTTTGAATACGGGCACTGGCTCGGGGACGCGTTTGCCTCGGGCGGATCCGTGGGGTACGACCATAAAGCCATGGGCATCACGGCCCGGGGCGCCTGGGAATCGGTCAAGCGCCACTTCAGCGAGCTGGGCGTGGACACCCAGGCCGAGGACTTTACCGTGGCCGGCATTGGGGACATGAGCGGGGACGTATTCGGCAACGGCATGCTGCTCTCGGAGCACATCCGGCTGGTGGCGGCCTTCGACCACCGGCACATCTTCCTGGACCCGGACCCGGACCCGGCAGTGTCCTTCGCCGAGCGCCGGCGCCTGTTCAAGCTGCCCAGGTCCTCCTGGGCCGACTACGATGCCGCGCTGATCAGCGACGGCGGCGGTGTCTACCCGCGAACGGTCAAAGCCATCCCGCTCTCGGACCGGGTGCGCCAGGTGCTCGGCCTGGATGCCTCGGTGGAGTCCATGAGCCCGCCGGAGCTGCTCCGGGCCATCCTGCAGGCGCCGGTGGACCTGCTCTACAACGGCGGCATCGGCACCTACGTGAAGGCCTCGACCGAGACCAACGCCGAAGTGGGGGACAAGGCCAACGACGCGATCCGGGTGGACGGCAGGATGCTGCGGGCCAAGGTGGTCGGCGAAGGCGGGAACCTGGGCATGACCCAGCGCGGCCGCATCGAGGCGGCGCTGAACGGAGTCATCCTCAACACCGATGCCATCGACAATTCCGCCGGCGTCGACTGCTCGGACCACGAGGTGAACATCAAGATCCTGCTCGACCAGCTGATCGCAGCCGGGAAGTTCCCGGCCGCCGAGCGGACCCAGCTGCTGGAGTCCATGACGGACGAGGTCGGCCGGCTGGTGCTGGCGGACAACGTGGACCAGAACGTGCTGCTGCTCAACGACCGCCAGGGCGTCATCGAGTGGAGCCCGAGCTACGAGCGCCTCATGGATTCGCTCGAGAGCCGCGGCGAACTGGACCGGGAGCTGGAGGCACTGCCCACCACGCAGGAACTGCGCGAACGGATCGCCGCCGGCCAGGGGCTGACCTCCCCGGAACTGGCCGTGCTCGCGGCCTATGCGAAGATCGAACTGGCCCGCGCGCTGACCGCCAGCGACCTGGCCGACGACCCATACTTCGACAAGATCCTGCGCGGGTACTTCCCGCGGCAGCTGGTGGAGCGCTTCGGTGACGAGATGCACCTGCATCCGCTGCGCCGGGAAATCATTGCCACCGTGGTGGCCAACGACATGATCAACATGGGCGGCATTACGTTCGTTTACCGGGCGATGGAGGAAACAGCCGTGTCCCAGGCGACCCTCGCTCGGGCGTTCGTGGCCCTGCGCGAGATCTACGAGCTGGACAAGTTCATGCACGCCGTGAACGATCTTCCCGCCAGCTTCCCGACCAAGATCTGGACTACGGTGCACCTGGACATGCGCCGGCTGCTGGACCGGGCCGTGCGCTGGTTCGCCAACCATGTCGGCCACGGCACGCCGGTGTCCGAGAGCATCGCCGCCTTCAAGCCGCTGATCGACCCGCTGCGGACCAGGCTGGTGCACTACCTGCGGGGCAACGACCTGGCCCGCGTGCGCGAATGGCTGGCGACTGCCGAGGGCTGGGGGCTGCCGGAGTCGCTCGCGCACCACTGGGCGGAGCAGTTCGAAAGCTTCGGCCTGCTCGACGTCGCGCGCATCGCCGCGCGGATCGAGGAGCCGGTGGACCACGTGGCCCACGTCTACTACACCGTCTACGACCGGTTCGATGTCGACTCGCTGCTGGTCCGCATCACCAACCTGCCGCGCACGGACCGCTGGCAGGCTCTGGCCCGGGCCGCCATGCGCGACGACCTGTACCAGACGGTGACGGACATGACCACGTCGATCATGCATTCGACGCTGTCCAGCCTGCCGGCGGAGGACCGGCTGCACCAGTGGGAAAGCGCCAACACCGAGAGCATCCAGCGCGCCAGCAATATGCTGGAAGAAGTCAACAAACTGGATCAGGACGACATGGCCTCCCTGTCCGTGGCCCTTCGCCTGATGCGCTCGATCGTACGGAGGTAATTTGGCCATCTTCACGGACCCCATCAAGGACTACGCGGAGTTCGGGCCCGGGGATGCCGAATGGCTTCATCTGCTCGTCGGCGACTGGCAGCTCATCGCCGATCTGGCGTTCGCCGACCTGGCGCTGTGGTTCCCCACACCGGACGGCAGCTACGTGGCCCTGGCCCATGTGCGTCCCTCCACCACCCACACGGTGTTCCACAGCGACTTCGTGGGGGAGCGGATTCGCGCCGACCTGAAACCGCTCGTGGACCTGGCCCGGCAGACCCAGACCATCGAACGCTCCCGCGAATCCGACTGGACCACGGAAATGGCCATGCGTGTCGAGGCCGTGCCGATGGTGCGCAACGGGCGGACCCTGGCGATCATCACCTCGCACATGGACCTGTCCAGCTCCCGGATGCCGTCACGGCTGGAACTGACCTACCGGCAGTGCGCCTACGACCTGCTGCACATGTGCACGTTGGGGCTGTGGCCCGATTTTGCCTCGCCCACGGGCTCGCGGCGCGGCGCTCCGCGCGTCGGTGACGGGCTGATCCGGATGGACGCCGAAGGCATCGTGCAGTATGCCAGCCCCAACGGCGTTTCGGCCTTCCGCCGGCTCGGCGACGTCGAATCGCTGGAAGGACGCTCACTGGCGGAAATCACCACCGGCCTGCTCAAGGACCGGCGGATGGTGGATGAAACCCTGCCGCTGGTGGTGACCGGACGCATGCCCTGGCGCACCGAAATTGAATCGCGCGGGGTGAGCCTGTCCCTGCGGGCGATCCCGCTGCGCAACGAGACCGAGCGTTTCGGTGCCCTGGTGCTTTGCCGGGACGTGTCCGAGCTGCGGCGCCGGGAAATGGAGCTGGTCTCCAAGGACGCCACCATCCGCGAGATCCACCACCGGGTGAAGAACAATCTGCAGACAGTGGCGGCCCTGCTGCGGATGCAGTCGCGGCGGATGGTCAGCGACGAGGCCAAGCAGGGGCTCGAGCAGGCGATGCGCCGGGTGGCCACGATCGCCTTGGTGCACGAGACGCTCTCGCAGGGGCTGGCCCAGAACGTGGACTTCGACGAACTGATCGGCCGCCAGTTCCGGCTGTCCGCCGAGGTGGCCTCGCCTTCGCAGAAGGTGCGCACCGAACGCAGCGGGGACTTCGGTGAACTGCCCAGCGAATTCGCCACTCCGCTGGCGCTGGTCATCAACGAGCTGGTGACCAATGCCGTGGAACACGGGCTGCATGACCGCAAGGGCACCGTGTGGCTGACGGCCAGCCGGAAACGGCGCGAGGACAATGCTGAGGTCCTCAACGTCTGTGTGGCCGACGACGGCGTCGGGCTTCCGGAGGAGAACGGCAGGGAGGGCCTTGGCCTGCAGATTGTCCGGACCTTGGTGACCAGCGAACTGGGCGGAAGCATCGAATGGAAGCCGAGGGCGGGCGGTGGTACCCGTGTGGAGATCAGCCTGGTTCTCGACCACGCCCCGGCCGGTTCGGGATGAGGCTCCTGGCGTCGGGCTCGGCTGACAGGCCGAAGGCCGCCTCCGGAGAACCGGCGGCGGCCTTCGAGGGGCTGTTGCCCGTCAGGACATCCAGTGCCCGGAGCTGTTGCCCCGGTTCAGGAGGCGCGGCGGGCGCGCGCGGCGCGGCGCTTCAGGGCGCGGCGCTCATCCTCGCTCATGCCGCCCCAGACGCCGGCATCCTGACCGGATTCGAGGGCCCATTGCAGACACGTGTCGATCACCGGGCAGCGGCGGCAAACGCTCTTGGCCTCCTCGATTTGGATCAGGGCCGGGCCGGTGTTTCCCACCGGGAAAAACAGCTCCGGATCCTTGTCGAGGCACGCCGCGCGGCTACGCCAATCCATCTGATCACTTACTCCTTTTTAGGACGTGGCCCGTTGAATAGTTCTGGTGAAAACACTCACGAGTGGGCCCATAGTAAAGGGGGCTGCGCAAGCCCCCGGATTAGTTCAGAAACCAGCGTTTCATGTTAAATCTGTGTAAACAAGGGCTGCCGCGGACTTAATGCCCGGCAACCGTGAGTCATTCATCACACGGACCTTCGGCACCCTGTCGGGCGAGGTCCGCCTGCATTCGACCCATGCTTTCAGCCGTTCGGGAAGGCTGCTATTTGACTATCTAAGGTAGGGTGCCAATGTGTCAATACCTTCGTCCGCTTCCAGCCCCGTGAAGCGCCCGGCCGCCATCACGATCATTTCCCTGGCAGTTGTTTTCGAAGCGCTGCTGCTGCTGGCAGCGGCGGCATGGTTTGTCACCGGCCTGCTGACCCAACGGCCGGTTTCCATGGGCGGGGCGGTTTTCCAGCTGGTACTGCTCCTGCTCTTTGCCGGGTGGCTGCTGGCCGTCGGCCATTTCCTGTTCCGCGGCTACCGCTGGACCCGGGCGGCAGCGGTGGTTTGGCAGGTGTTCATGATCGTTCTGGCCGTGCCGACGCTCAATGCCGGACAGGTGGTGCTGGGGCTGGTCCTGTTGGTGCCGGCGGTCCTCGTGGCGGCGCTGATCTTCGTGAAGCCCGTGACGGATTATCTGGTCAAGGGATCCGCCCAGCGGGCGCTGTAGCGTTCCGGAGCCGGCTCAGGCCTGCCGCCGGCTGTCCGCCAACGCGAACTGGACCGCTGTCGCGCGGCCGTGCTCGATCCGGTAGCCCCGGCCCGGCGGCGCCCATTCTGCTTCCAACCTGATGCCGAAAAAATCCGCGTCGGACGGCGAGCGGGGCGCGAGCACGAGCCCCCAGGCGGCGGACCGTGCCTGCAGCGCCAGCGGCACCTGCTGGAGCAGGTTTACCCCCGGGGTGGCAGTGAGGACCGCAGCGGCTCCGCCCGCCACCAGTTCGCCCAGCCGCCGGTGCGCACCCGGGCCGAGGCGGTGCGCGTCGTCCACGAGCAGGACGGCGTCCGGGCCGGGACCGGGGAGCTGTTCCCAATAGTCGTCCGGGGCACAGCCCGGGCCGGGCCGGCAGAGGAGGCCGTCCCGGCCAAGGCGCGCAGCGAGCAGCTCCATGAGGTTGCTCTTGCCGCTGCCGGCCCCGCCGAGGACCAGGTACACCTCGCCGGGGCGCAGCGGCAGCAGCGAAGGCTGCAGCTCATCGCCCTCCACCCCGAGCACCGGGTCCGTGCCGTGTCCCGGCTCCCTGCCAGGGACTGCTGCCGGGAGGGCTGCGGCGGGGACCAGCTCGGGCAGGGCCTCGACCCGGAACGGGCGCCGTGCAGGCGGCACGGGCTCGGGGACCTGCCGGGGCATGGCGGCCAGCTGCGCCACGGCATCGTGGCCGCCGGAAATCCGGCCTTGGACCAGGGCTCTTCCGGGCAGCGGATCCATCGGGGGAAGCCGCGGCCAGGCCAGCCGGGTTTCAGGGCTGGAACCGGCCGGAAGGAAGCACCTGTTCGGCACCAGCCCGAAGAACCTGGCGGAGACCAGCTCCCGGTCCCCGGCCATGGCCAGGCAAACCCGGGCCGTGCCGCCGTCGCGGGCGATCTCCTGCAGGTATTCTTCGGCCCGGGCGAGCCTGCCGTTGCGGAACGCGCTCAGCCACCGCCCCCACCCGCTGACCAGCAACACCAGCGGAACCGGCGCCCGGGCACCGGATGCCGGGCCTGCCGGCCCGGGAGCCGCCCCCAGCCGCCCGGCGACCTCGGCGGCCAGCCTGCGCAGCACCCGGGCACCACGCTCGGTCTCCTGCGGTCCTACATAGGCCCCAATCCGTCCCGCGCCGGCCAGCCGGCCCAGTGATCCGTCCCCGTCCAACAGATAGCAGTGCCGCTCCGCGGTGTCGGCCAGCAGGGCCGTCCCCAGCCACTGCAGCAGGCTCCGTGCCCCGCCGGCCTCGGAGCCGAGCAGGCACAGATGCCCGTCCCGTTCGGGCAGCCAGCGCAGGTCGGCCTGCCGCTGCTCGTCCGGAAGATCGAGCAGGCCAAGGCCGATGCCGGAACGGGCCGGCCCCGAACCCGACAGTGCGGATCCGGCAGGCGGGACCGGGTCCAGTTCGCGGGGCAGGGGCGGCGCCAGGACCCGGCCGGAGCCTCCACCCTCCAGCGGCGCCGCGGCGGTCCGGGCCTGTGCCGCCAGCTCCCCGATCCAGTCCGGTTCCGGCACTGTCCGTGCAACCGGCGCCACCGCGGCCGGGTCCGACAGCCAGCCGGCCAGGGTCTGCACGGCGGGACTGCCGGCGGTCGGTGGTTCGCCGCGCTCCGCGCAGGCGGATTGGAACAGGACGGGCGCGCCGCCGGCAATGCGCAGGTAGGCCCGTCCCGGGGTGTCCGCGCCAATCGAGGCAGCCACCGGCGTGCCCAGGACATCGGACGAGTCCAGCCCGTGCTGCACCCGCAGTGCAATGGCGGCATTGACATTGGCCCGGATATCCGAGGTAACCGCGCCCTGGGGCCGCTGCGTGGCCATGACCAGGTGGATGCCCAGGGACCGGCCGAGTGCGGCGATGCGCATCAGCTCCGGAACCGCGTCCGGCACCTCGTCGGCCAGCATCCGGAATTCGTCGATGACGACCACCAGCCGCGGCAGGGTGCCCGCGGCGCAATCGGCGATGTCCCGGGCGGCCAGGCGGGCCAGGGCGCTTTCGCGGCGCCGGACCTCGGCGCGCAGCCAGCGCAGCGCCCGGCTGACGTTTTCCACCGAGAGGTCGGTGAGCATGCCGGCGGCATGCGGCAGTTCCGCGAGGGGTCCCAGGCCGGCGCCGCCCTTGAAATCCACCAGCAGGAAGTTCACCTGCAGCGGCGAATAGTTGACGGCAAGACCGAGCACCAGGCTGCGCAGCAGCTCCGACTTGCCGGACCCCGTGGTGCCGGCGACCAGCAGGTGCGGACCGTCCGCAGCCAGGTCCAGGGACAGCTGCCCGGCCGCGGTGCAGCCGATCACCGCGGTTAGGTCACGCCGGTGCCCGTGCTGCCGCCAGTTGTCCGCCATGCCGGTGCCCGGCAGGGTTTTCCCCAGCGGGAACCTGAGCGGGATTTCTCCGGCTTCAGGTGCGCTGCGGCGTCCGCCGGCCGCTGCCAGCCGCGCAAACCGGTCCAGCGTGTCCGGCGCCACCAGGTCGGCAACGAAGTCCAGTCGCTGCCGGTCCTGCACCAGTGTGGCCCGGCCGCGCCCGAGGGTGACGACGGCGGGAACCGGCGGCGGGACAACTTCCGGCGCGGACTTGCCGTGCAACGGCGCCGCCTGCGGCGTAGGAGGTGCCGGGACAGGGACAGCCGGTGCGGCCTGGATCCCGCCGCTGAACCGTATGACGGCCGGTACGCCTTCCTGGCCGGGGGGAAGCGGCAGCTCGGCGGCGCTGCCGGTCAGCAGCAGCACCGTGCTTCTGCCGGCGCTATCCGGTATCTTTGCCGGCAGCTGGCCGCCGCCGGCGAGTTCGACGCCCGGAATGAACCGGGCGGAGGCGGGCAACCGCTCCGGATCGCCGCAGCAAATGACCCGGAGGGCGGAGTCCATGGTGCGCCGGCCCAGCTGCAGCAGGCAGCAGCGGAGCATGCCGTCCAGGTCCCTGCCGCTGCCGCGGACCTCCAGTTCCCGCACCGCCAGCAGGTCAACCAGGACCGGGGCCTGCGCCACGATGGGCTGCTCCGGCTCCGCGGATCCGGCGGGCGTCCCGATATGGGCCGGCTGGTCCGCCACCCCCAGTCTCAGCCAGACATGCCGCGGCGGCCCTGGCTCCCGGCCGGGGATCTCGACCGGCTCCAGCAGGCCGTAGAGCAGCCTGGCCGGATCCGGTGCGGCGCAGCGCCGCCGTTGCTCGTCGGCGGCCGCGGCCGCGGCGACGGCTTCCCACCAGGTCCGGCGTTGTTTCCTGCCCGCGCCGTAGGGAATGGCTGCCGCGGCCAAGGAGACCGCGCTGAAGGCCAGGAAGAACCACATCCCGGTGGCCACGGCCAGCGCCAGCCCGGCCAGCAGCGGCAGCCCCGCCATGAGCAGCGCCATCCGGCCGCGGGTGTCCGGCGGCCGGGCCCGGATTTCCACCGGGTGGGCCAAATCCTCATCGGGGGTGAAGGGCCCCGGCGGCTCGCTTCCGGCGAGCAGGCGGAGCCGGGAACCGCCGGCCAGGACCGTCAGCCCCGTGTCCAGTTCGGTATGTCCGGTCCGTGCGCTGCCCACGGAGAGGCCGTTGGCGGAGCCGTCATCCCGGAGCCGGACGGCCTGCCCGGTGACCTCCAGCACCGCATGATGGCGGGACAGCAGCGGATCATCAATGCCGAGACCGCAGTCCCTCCTGCCCAGCACATGCCGTCCGCGCCGCAGTGCGAAAATTCGGCCCGCGTCCGGACCTCCGGTGACGGCCAGGGCCAGGATCGGGCGTCCGGGCCGTGCGCGGCCACGTCCGGGCACTTTCCCGCAGACGACGACGGCGCCGTTGAGCAGGGGAGCGGTCCCCGGGTCAAGGGTGTGAAGCGGCAGCCCGCCGACGCTCAGGGGCACAGGCCCAGGGGGGATCCGGTCCGCGGTGCCTTCGGTGCCGGGCCCGCGGGCAGCGGCCAGGTTCTCCTGCAGCCAGCGGGCCAGCTCCGCCGCATTCCAGTGCGCATCGTCCACCACCAGCTCGGCGTGGGCAGCCACCCACGCCGCGGCGGCAGGCGCCAGGCCCGGGGCGGCGGCCAGGGACAGATGCAGCGTCACGGTCCTCCTTAGGGCAGGAACTCCGGTTGAGCAGTTCTACCCGGGCACTCTAGGCCGGGCTGCCCTGCGGGCCCAGTCCGGCGGCGGCCGTCTGTGGATAAATCCCCCGGCCTCGTCCGAGGCGGTAACCTTGGTGGTGGCCGCAGCACCCGGAGGAGTCCGGGAAGGGCCCGGATGTCCAGAACCAAAGTCGAGAAAAAGGCCCACACCAGGTGAAGATCGCTGTCATTGCCCTTGGCAAGATCGGGCTGCCGCTGGCGGTCCAGTTCGCGTCCAAGGGGCACGAGGTAACCGGCGTCGATGTCAACCCCGTCGTCGTGGAGCAGGTCAATGCCGGGGTGGAGCCGTTTCCGGGCGAGGCCGGCCTGCAGCAGAAGCTGGCCGAGTTGGTTCCGGCCGGCAGGCTGCGCGCCACCACCGACTATGCCGCGGCCGTTCCCGGAGCCGACGCCGTGGTGCTGGTGGTTCCGCTCTTCGTTGACGAGGAGGCCCGCCCGGACTTCGGCTGGATGGATGCCGCCACTGCCGAACTGGCCCGGCACCTGACCCCGGGAACGCTGGTGTCCTACGAGACCACGCTGCCGGTGGGCACCACGCGCACCCGGTTCAAGCCCATGCTGGAAGCCGGCTCGGGCCTGTCCGAGGGCACGGACTTCCACGTGGTGTTCTCCCCGGAGCGGGTACTGAGCGGGCGGGTGTTCGCCGACCTGCGCAAATACCCCAAACTGATCGGCGGCCTCACGCCGGCCGGGGCGGCGGCCGCGACGGCTTTTTACGAGGCGGTGCTGGACTTCGACGAGCGGCCGGACCTGGCCCGGCCCAACGGGGTCTGGGACCTGGGCTCGGCCGAGGCCTCCGAGCTGGCCAAGCTGGCCGAGACCACCTACCGTGATGTCAATATCGGCCTGGCCAACCAGTTCGCCCGGTATGCGGCGACCGCCGGGATCGACATCTACGAGGTGATCGAGGCCTCCAACTCGCAGCCCTACAGCCACATCCACCAGCCCGGCATTGCCGTCGGCGGGCACTGCATCCCGGTCTATCCACGGCTGTACCTGTGGAATGATCCGGACGCGACCGTGGTGCGGGCCGCCCGCGAGGCCAATGCCGGCATGCCGGACTACACCATCGGACTGCTCGAAGGAGCCTACGGGGACCTGGCCGGGGCGCACGTGGTGGTGCTCGGGGCGGCCTACCGCGGGGGAGTGAAGGAGACGGCGTTCTCCGGGGTGTTCGGCGCGGTGGCCGCGCTGGAGTCCCGCGGCGCCGTGGCGCTGGTGCACGACCCGCTGTTTTCGGACGACGAACTGAAGGCGCTGGGATTCGTGCCCTACCGGCTCGGCGAGCCGGCGGATGCCGCCGTCGTCCAGGCCGACCATGCGGACTACCAGGACCTCGGACCGGCGGACCTGCCCGGGATCAAGGCCTTCATCGACGGCCGGCGGGTCAGCTCGGCCGGGCGGTGGGCCGGTGTGACCTACCGCGTGATCGGCAAGCCCTGAAGGCAATCCCTGAAAGGAAATACAGTATTGAGCTTCATCGCTGATTCGGCCGATGTGTCGGAGCGGGCACGGCTGGGCGAAGGCACCAAGGTCTGGCATCTGGCCCAGGTCCGCGAGGACGCCGTCCTGGGGGCCAACTGCATCGTGGGCCGCGGCGCCTACGTCGGCACCGGTGTGCAGATCGGGGAGAACACCAAGATCCAGAACTACGCGCTGGTCTACGAGCCGGCGCAGCTGGGCCGCGGGGTGTTCATCGGTCCGGCCGTGGTGCTGACCAATGACACCTATCCGCGCTCAATCTCCCCGGACGGCACGCTCAAGAGCGCCGAGGACTGGACCCCGGTGGGCGTGACGGTCGGGGACGGAGCATCCATCGGGGCCCGGGCGGTCTGCGTTGCCCCGGTGCGGATTGGCCGCTGGGCCACGGTCGCCGCCGGTGCCGTGGTGACCAGGGACGTGCCGGACTACGCGCTGGTGGCGGGGGTCCCGGCGCGGCGGGTCGGCTGGGTGGGTGAAGCGGGCCGGCCGCTGTCCGACGACGGCGGGGGCCGCTTCCGCTGCCCGGTCACCGGGCGCAGCTACATCGAAGAGGACGGCGTGCTGCGCGCCGAAGGCCGCATGGAAGACAGAGAGCAGGCATGAGCAAGGACTTCATTCCGGCGGCCAGGCCCATTATCGGTGCCGAGGAACGGGCCGCGGTCGACGCGGTGCTCGCCTCGGGCATGCTGGCCCAAGGCAGCGAGGTGGCGGCCTTCGAACAGGAGTTCTCCGCTGAACTGCTGGACGGCCGCCACACGGTGGCGGTCAACTCCGGCACGTCCGGCCTGCACCTGGGCCTGCTGGCGGCCGGCATCGGTCCCGGCGACGAGGTGATCGTCCCGTCCTTCACCTTCGCGGCCACGGCGAATTCGGTGGCCCTGACCGGGGCCACGCCGGTGTTCGCGGACATTGAACCGGAGCATTTCTGCCTCGACGCGGCCTCCGTGGCGTCGCTGATCACGGACCGGACCCGGGCCATCATGCCCGTGCACCTGTACGGCCACCCGGCGGACATGGACGCGCTCGGCGCGCTGGCCGCCGGGCGCGGGCTGAGGCTGTTCGAGGACGCCGCGCAGGCGCACGGCGCCTCGCTGCACGGCCGCCCGGTGGGCACCTTCGGCGAGTTCGCGATGTTCAGCCTGTACCCGACGAAGAACATGACTTCCGGCGAAGGCGGCATGGTTTCCACCGCGGACGACGACGTCGCCCGCCGGCTGCGCCTGCTGCGCAACCAGGGCATGGAACGCCAGTACGAGAACGAGCTGGTCGGCTTCAACGCGCGCATGACCGACCTGCATGCGGCGATCGGCCGGGTGCAGCTGCGCAAGGTCCTCGGCTGGACCGCTACCCGCCAGGCCAACGCGGCGTACCTGGGCGCCCACCTCGAAGGCGTCAGCACGCCGGCCGTCGCGGCCGGGGCGGTGCACGTCTACCACCAGTACACCATCAAGGTGGCGGCGGGGGAGCGGGACCGCTTCGCCGCCGCGCTGAAGGAGGAATACAACATCGGCTCCGGCGTGTACTACCCGGTGCCCAACCACCGGCTGCCCTCCTTCAACCGCGAGGTACAGCTGCCCAACACCGAGGCGGCGGCACGGGAGGTCCTGTCGCTGCCGGTGCACCCCTCGCTGGACGCCGAGGACCTGGACCGGATCGTCTCGGCCGTAAACGCGCTGGCCAAGGCGGGGGCCTGAGCCGTGGCGGCAGGAAACGCGCAGCAAAACGCCCGGCAGGCCAGTGACGCCGGCCAGGTCCCGGTGCTGCGCGCCGGCCTGATCGGGCTGGGCATGATGGGCCGGCACCACGCACGGGTGCTGCGCGAAACCCCGGGCGTGGAACTGGTGGCCCTGGCCGATGCCTATGGGGACCCGCACGGCGCCGCCGGAACACTGCCCCTGCTCGGCTCCGTCGAGGACCTGATCAGGGAGGGCATCGACGTTGCGGTCTGCGCCGTGCCCACCGGGCTGCACGAAGAGGTGGGCCTGGCCCTGGCCGAGGCGGGGATCCACACGCTGGTGGAGAAGCCCATCGCGGACGGCGTGGCGGCGGGCCGGCGCCTGGTCGAGGCCTTCGAGTCCCGCGGGCTCGTCGGGGCGGTGGGGCACATCGAGCGCTACAACCCGGCGCTGCAGTCGTTGCGCGCCCGGCTCGCCGCCGGAGACTTGGGCCGGGTCTACCAGATCGCCACCCGCCGGCAGGGCCCGTTTCCGGCCCGCATCGCCGACGTCGGCGTGATCAAGGACCTGGGCACCCACGACATCGACCTGAGCGCGTGGCTGGCACAGAGTACCTACGAGTCCGTCACCGCACGCACCACCTTCCAGTCCGGCCGCGAGCACGAGGATATGGTCGCCGCCACCGGGCAGCTGGCCAACGGGATCATCACCAGCCACCTGGTCAACTGGCTCTCGCCGATGAAGGAACGCGTCACGGTGGTCACCGGCGAGCGGGGCGCCTTCGTGGCGGACACCCTCACCGCGGATCTGACCCTGTACGAGAACGGCACCATCAGCACCCAGTGGGACTCGGTGGCCAACTTCCGCGGGGTCTCGGAGGGCAACGTCACCCGGCTGGCCATCGCCAAGCCCGAGCCGCTGCGGACCGAACACGAGGCCTTCCGGGATGCGGTGCTTGCCGCCCGCGGGGCACAACCGGCCACGGCGGCCGGGGCGCCGGGCGTGGTGAGCATGCGCGAGGGCCTGCAAACCCTGCGGGTGGCCGAAGCCATGATCGTCTCGGCCCGCGAGGGCCGCACCGTCCGGCTCGACGCCGGCAGCTGAACCGCCGTCGAGCCGTGCGCATCCTCGTCGCCACCCGCATTTATGCCCCGGAAGCCGGCGCCGCGGCCTACCG
>NZ_JBHTML010000067.1:0-19606 GCF_042679445.1 Arthrobacter sp. GCM10027362 | reverse complement strand
TGTGCTGCTGGCCGCCTTCGGACCGGAGGCGGCGCTGCCGGCCGGGTTTGCCGCGGTGGGCCGGGCATACGACGGCGACGGGCAGGTCACCGTCGGCGGCGCCACGCCCGAAGCGGCGGGGTGGGACCACTTCGCCGGCTGACATCCCTCGCCCTGAAAAACCGGGCACCAGATGCTCCCCTTCGGCATAGATTGGTCCGTAGATGCTGCCTTTTCCGGGAAGGTGCACCGCCGCCCTGCGATGCCGCGGCAGGCGGTGCACCTTCCGTCACGAGGAGACATCTGCCGACCGGTTGCCGCCGGGGGAGAGCACCTGCTGAGCGATTCTTAGTCGGCGGATTTGCGCAGGGCGTCGGTGAGCTGCTGGGCGGCCTGGCAGACCACCTCGGCATGCAGGCGGCCGGGCTGGCGGGTCAGGCGCTCGATCGGACCGGAGATGGAGACCGCGGCGATGACCCGGCCGGAGGGTCCACGCACCGGTGCGGAGACCGAGGCGACGCCCGGCTCGCGTTCGCCCAGGCTCTGGCCCCAGCCGCGCCGCCGCACCCCCGCCAGCACGGTCGGGGTGAAACGGGCGCCCTTGAGTCCCTCGAGCAGCCGTTCGTGGTCCTCCCACGCCAGCAGCACCTGCGCCGCCGAACCGGCCTTCATGGACAGCTGTGTTCCCACCGGGATCGTATCGCGCAGGCCCACGGGGCGTTCGGCCGAGGCCACGCAGACGCGCGAATCACCCTGGCGGCGGAAGACCTGCGCGCTCTCGCCGGTGGCGTCGCGCAGCTGCAGCAGGATCGGGCCGGCGGCGGCGATCAGCCGGTCCTCGCCGGCGGCGGAGGCCAGTTCCACCAGCCGGCTGCCCAGGACGAAGCGGCCCTGGACGTCGCGGGCCACCAGCCGGTGGTGGATCAGGGCCAGGGCCAGCCGGTGCACGGTGGGCCGGGCCAGTCCCGTGGCCGCCACCAGCTGGGCCAGCGTGGCGGGGCCGGCCTCGAGGGTGTCCAGCACCATAACCGCCTTATCGATGACGCCGACACCGCTTGCATTGTCCATAACTTGATATTGTAGTCTCATTATTTGAGATGCAAGTGCGGGAGGTGGCGCCCCGCGCCCAGGTGCTGGAAAAGTGGAAACACAAGCTTCTGCGGCCCCCGGTCCGGGGCGCTGCGCCGCGCTGTCACTGATGGAGGGAGCTGGCCATGGCCGGTAACACTGCGGGCAAGACGCTCGCCGAGAAGGTTTGGGACGCACACGTCGTGCGCCGCGGGGAAGGCGAGGGCGCGGCCCGCGAGCCGGACCTGATCTTCATCGACCTCCACCTTGTCCACGAGGTCACCTCCCCGCAGGCGTTCGAGGGGCTGCGGCTGGCCGGCCGGAAGCTGCGCCGCCCGGACCTGACCATCGCCACCGAGGACCACAACACGCCCACGATCGACATCGACAAGCCGATCGCGGACCTGACCAGCCGCACCCAGATCGAGACGCTGCGCAACAACTGCAAGGAATTCGGCGTCCGGCTGCACCCCCTCGGCGACGCCGAGCAGGGCATCGTCCACGTGGTCGGCCCCCAGCTCGGGCTCACCCAGCCGGGCCTGACCGTGGTCTGCGGCGACTCCCACACCTCCACGCACGGGGCGTTCGGCGCCCTGGCCTTCGGCATCGGCACCTCCGAGGTCGAGCATGTCATGGCCACCCAGACGCTGTCACTGAAGCCGTTCAAGACCATGGCCATCAACGTCGAGGGCACGCTGCGCCCGGGCGTTTCCGCCAAGGACATCATCCTCGCCGTGATCGCCAAGATCGGCACCGGCGGCGGCCAGGGCTACGTGCTGGAGTACCGGGGCTCGGCCATCCGCGCCCTGAGCATGGAAGGCCGGATGACCATCTGCAACATGTCCATCGAGGCCGGCGCCCGCGCCGGCATGGTGGCCCCGGACCAGAAGACCTTCGACTACCTCAAGGGCCGCCCGCACGCTCCCGAGGGCGCGGACTGGGACGCCGCCGTCGAGTACTGGAAGACCCTGCACACGGACGAGGACGCCGTCTTCGACGCCGAGGTGTTCCTGGATGCCGACGAACTGGAGCCCTTCGTAACCTGGGGCACCAACCCGGGCCAGGGCGTCTCCCTCTCCGAGACCGTGCCGAACCCGGAGGACTTCGGGGACGAGAACGCCAAGGCCGCCGCCGAACGCGCCCTGGAGTACATGGGCCTGCAGGCCGGCACCCCGATGAAGGACATCCGGGTGGACACGGTCTTTTTGGGCTCCTGCACCAACAGCCGGATCGAGGACCTGCGCGCGGCGGCGGACGTCATCCGCGGCCGGGCCAAGGACCCGGACGTGCGCATGATGGTGGTGCCCGGTTCGGCCCGCGTCCGCCTGGAGGCCGAGGCCGAGGGCCTGGACAAGGTGTTCAAGGAGTTCGGCGCGGAGTGGCGCTTCGCCGGCTGCTCCATGTGCCTGGGCATGAACCCGGACCAGCTGGCCCCGGGGGAGCGCTGCGCCTCGACCTCGAACCGCAACTTCGAGGGCCGCCAGGGCAAGGGCGGCCGCACGCACCTGGTGTCCCCGGTGGTCGCGGCGGCGACCGCCGTGCGCGGCACGCTCAGCTCACCTTCCGATCTGGAGCCCGTTACGCCCGAAAATACAGACGCCGCGGCCGGCCGGGCAGCCTAAGGAGCCTATAGCCATGGAAAAGTTCACCACGCACACCGGCATCGGCGTCCCGCTGCGCCAGTCCAACGTGGACACCGACCAGATCATCCCGGCCGTGTACCTCAAGCGGATCACCCGCACCGGCTTCGAGGACGCGCTCTTCGCCGGCTGGCGCAAGAACGAGGACTTCATCCTCAACCGGGAGCCCTTCAGCCGCGGTTCGGTCCTGGTGGCGGGCCCGGACTTCGGCACCGGGTCCTCCCGCGAGCACGCCGTCTGGGCGCTGAAGGACTACGGCTTCAAGGCCGTGCTCTCCTCCCGCTTCGCGGACATCTTCCGCGGCAATTCCGGCAAGCAGGGCCTGCTGGCCGCGCAGGTGGCCCAGGACGACATCGAGCTCATCTGGAAGGAGCTGGAGAACCACCCGGGCACCGAGGTGACCGTGGACCTGTCCGCCAAGACGGTTACCTGCGGAACCATCACGGCGCCGTTCGAAATCGACGACTACACCCGCTGGCGCCTGCTCGAAGGCCTGGACGATATCGGGCTGACCCTGCAGCACGAGGCGGAAATCACAGCGTACGAGGCTGCCCGCCCGTCCTGGAAGCCGAAGACGCTGCCTGCCAGGTCCTGATCCGCCGCTGCCCGGCACTTTTCGGGCTTCCTCATTTCGGTCCGGCCCGGCCGTGCTTCTATGCTTAGTACGGGGGCCTTCGTGAAGTCCGCGTGAATCCGGAGGCGCAGTGGTGGCTTCTACATCGAGGGAAACAGGTATCCATGGCAAGTGTGCTGACCATTCGCGGCGGCGTCCCGCTCACGGGACAGGTAACCGTCCGCGGGGCCAAAAATCTGGTTCCCAAGGCGATGGTCGCCGCACTGCTGGGCAGCGATGCCTCGGTGCTGCGGAACGTGCCGGAGATCAAGGACGTCGACGTCGTCACCAGCCTGCTGCGGCTGCACGGCGTCGAAGTGGTCAAGGATCCGGCCACCGGGGATCTGCGGCTGGACCCCACCAAGGTCAAGACCGCGCAGATGAAGGACATCGACGCGCACGCCGGTGACTCCCGGATCCCGATCCTCTTCTGCGGTCCGCTGATCCATGCCATCGGCGAGGCCTTCATTCCGGACCTGGGCGGCTGCAAGATCGGTGACCGGCCCATCGACTACCACCTCGAGGTGCTGCGCCAGTTCGGCGCGGTGGTGGACAAGCGCGAGGGCGGGATTTCCATCTCGGCCCCCAGGGGGCTCAAGGGCGCCAAGGTGTCGCTGCCCTACCCCAGCGTGGGTGCCACCGAGCAGGTACTGCTCACCGCGACCAAGGCCGAAGGCATTACCGAACTGAGCGGGGCCGCGATCGAGCCGGAGATCATGGACCTGATCGCCGTGCTGCAGAAGATGGGCGCGATCATTACCGTCCAGACGGACCGGGTCATCCGGATCGAAGGCGTCCAGGACCTCACCGGCTTCAACCACCGTGCGCTGCCGGACCGCAACGAGGCCGCATCCTGGGCCTCGGCCGCGCTCGTGACCCAGGGCGACATCTACGTCGAAGGCGCCCGGCAGGGGGACCTGATGGCCTTCCTGAACACCTACCGCAAGGTGGGCGGCTCCTTCGACATCAACGACGACGGCATCCGCTTCTACCACACCGGCCGCAAACTGTCCCCGCTGGTGCTGGAGACCGATGTCCACCCGGGCTTCATGACGGACTGGCAGCAGCCCCTGGTGGTCGGCCTGACCCAGGCCCAGGGTGTCTCGATAGTCCATGAGACGGTCTACGAAAACCGCTTCGGCTTCACCGAGGCGCTGGTCCGCATGGGGGCGAACATCCAGCTGCACCGCGAATGCCTCGGCAGCGTCCCCTGCCGCTTCGGCCAGCGCAACTTCCTGCACTCGGCCGTCATTTCCGGCGCCACCCAGCTGAAGGGGGCCGAGATCCACATTCCGGACCTGCGCGGCGGCTTCAGCCACCTGATCGCGGCCCTGGCTGCCACCGGCAACTCCCGCGTCACCGGCATCGACATCATCAACCGCGGCTACGAACACTTCCTGTCCAAGCTCGAAGCGCTCGGCGCGGATTTCGACGCCGCCTGACGCGCCGCCCACGACTATGAAAACAACAACCAAAGAACGCCTGGCCCTCGGCGCCGTGGCCTGCCTGGCCCGCCCCGTCCTCAATGCCGTCCTCGGCCGGCGGTGGTCCGGACAGGAGCACCTGCCCAAGGACACCGGGTTCATCGTGTGCCCCAACCACAACACCGAGATAGATCCGCTGGTGGTGGGCCACTACCTGTACAACAGCGGGCACCTGCCGCACTTTCTGGCCAAGGCGTCCCTGTTCGACATTCCGGTCGTCGGATCCCTCCTGCACGCCTCCCGGCAGATCCCGGTGGAGCGTTCCAGCGCCGGAGCCAACCGCTCGCTGCTGGCGGCCCGCAGGGTCATGGACCAGGGCGGCGCCGTCATCCTGTATCCGGAGGGCACGCTGACGCGCGATCCCGGCCTGTGGCCGATGCGGGGGCGCACCGGTGCCGCCCGGCTGGCGCTGCAGACCGGCGCGCCGGTGGTGCCCGTCGCCCAGTGGGGGGCCAACGCGCTCTTCCCCCGGTACGCCAAGCGGTTCCACCTCTTTCCGCGCAAGACCTCCCACGTGGTGGCCGGGCCGCCCGTGGACCTGTCCGAGTTCCGCGGCCAGCCGATCACCAAGAGCGTGCTCGAGGCCGCCACCGAAAAGATCATGGACAGCGTGACGGCGCTGCTGGCCGGGCTGCGCGGCGAGGTTCCCCCGGCCGAGCGCTGGGATCCCGCGGCGCACCGGCAGAAGGCCACGGGCCGGGATTTCGCCGGCCGGGACGGAGCGCCGGCGCGCGCCGTGGAGGAGGCGCCGTGACCGGCCGCCTCGAGCTGCCGGCCAAAGTAGCGGTCCTGGGGGCGGGAAGCTGGGGCACCACCTTCGCCAAGGTGGTCGCGGACGCCCACCCGGGCATCCAGGTCAGCCTCTGGGCCCGCCGCGCCGAAGTTGCCAAGGAGATCAATGAGTTCCACCTGAACTCCCAGTACCTCAAGGACATCCGGCTGCCGGAGAACCTGGCGGCCTCGGCCGATCTGGCCCAGGTGCTCGGCGGCGCCCCGCTGGTGGTCCTTGCGGTGCCGGCGCAGTCGCTGCGCCCCCAGCTGAAGGCCTGCAGGCCGCTGCTGGCGCCCGGCGCCGTCGTCGTCTCCCTGATGAAGGGGCTGGAACGGGGCACCGACGCGCGCATGAGCGAGGTGATCAAGCAGGAGCTGGCGCTGCCGGACGACCGGATCGCGGTGATTTCGGGCCCCAACCTGGCCATGGAGATCGCGCGCAAGGAACCGACCGCCTCCGTGGTCGCCTGCACCGACATGGAAGTGGCGCAGTGGATCGCGGGCATCTGCACGGCACCGTATTTCCGCCCGTACACCAATACCGACGTGGTGGGCGTGGAGATCGGCGGCATCGTCAAGAACGTGATCGCCCTGAGCGTGGGCATCTGCGACGGCAAGCATATGGGGGACAACACCAAGGCCTCCGTGATCACCCGCGGCCTGGCCGAGACCACCCGGCTGGCCCTTGCGCTCGGCGGCGAGCTGGAGACGATGGCCGGCCTCGCCGGCCTCGGCGACCTGGTGGCCACCTGCGCCTCCCCGCTCTCGCGCAACCACACCGCCGGGCGGCTGCTCGGCGAGGGACTGAGCCTGGACGAAGTCAACCAGCGCATGACGCAGACAGCCGAGGGCATCAAGTCCGGGCGCGCCGTGCTGGACCTGGCCGCCCAGATGGGCGTGGAAATGCCCATCACCGAAGCCGTGGTCGCGGTGCTGGAAGGCCGGCTCTCCGTCGAGGAGCTGGCCCCGCGCCTGCTGACCCGTGAACTCAAATCCGAAGGCGAGCATCAACAGTGACATCCCAACCGTCCTCCGACCCCCGGTCCTCCGCGGCAGGCAATCCCCGCCCGCGGGTGGCCGTGCTCTTCGGCGGGCGCTCCAGCGAGCATTCGGTCAGCTGCGTGACCGCAGCCGGCGTGCTTGGCGCCATGGACAAGGACAAGTACGACGTCGTGCCGGTGGGCATTGCCCGCGACGGCCGCTGGACGCTGGTGGCCGACGATCCGGCGCAGTGGTCCCTGGCCTCGGACAAGCTGCCCGAGGTCGCCGCGGGCCCGGAGTCCGTCATGCTGGCCGGCCGCGGCGGCGGCACCGAGCTGCTGGTCGCCGTGGACGGGCAGGTGCCGCGCAGCCTGGGCCGGATCGACGTCGTGCTGCCGCTGCTGCACGGGCCGTTCGGCGAGGACGGCACGCTGCAGGGGCTGCTGGAGCTGGCGGACGTGCCCTATGTGGGTCCGGGGGTGCTGGCCTCCGCGGTGGGCATGGACAAGCACTACATGAAGGTGGTGTTCGAGGCCGCCGGGCTGAAGGTGGGGCCGTACCGGGTCATCACCGACCGCCAGTGGCGGCAGGACCCCGAAGCGGCGCTGGAGCGTGCCGCGGACCTGGGCTTCCCGGTGTTCGTCAAGCCGGCACGGGCCGGCTCGTCGATGGGGATCACCAGGGTGGCGGAGCGCTCCGGCCTGCGCGCCGCCGTCGAAACGGCCCGGGACCATGACCCGAAGGTGGTGGTGGAGGCCGGGATCCCCGGCCGCGAGATCGAGGTGGCGGTGCTGCAGGGCCGCGGGCACGAGGATCCGCGCACCAGCCTGCCCGGGGAGATCGCCGTGCAGCCGGGGGAGCACGACTTCTACGACTTCGAGGCCAAGTACGTGGACGGGACCGCGGCGGCCCTGAGCTGCCCGGCGGACCTGCCGGAGGATGTCACCGAGCGGGTGCGGGCCCTGGCGGCGGCCGCGTTCGACGCCGTGGGCGGGGAGGGGCTGTCCCGGGTGGACTTCTTCTACACCCCCGACGGGGAGCTGGTGATCAACGAGATCAACACCATGCCCGGCTTCACCCCGATCAGCATGTACCCGCAGATGTGGGCCAAATCCGGGATGCCCTACACCGAGCTGATCGACGAGCTGATCTACCTGGCGCTGAACCGCAAGACCGGCCTGCGCTAGCCGGCCCCGGCGGGCGGGCTGCGGCGGGGATGGCTACTTCTTCGTCTCCAGGGTGTCCGAAACGCTCAGGCACTTGCTGGTCTGCGGGATCCTGGCCGCGGCACCGGCCAGGTCCACCAGCACGGTGCTTTCGGCCACCTGGTCCGGATCGAAGACCAGCTCGGTCGCCGGATTCCGTCCGTAGGTGGTCGCCGTCCACGCCGTGCCCTTGTCCTGCTGCCGGAGCACCCAGTCCACCCCGTTGACGGTCACGCACCGGTCGGTGGTCGGTCCGGGCGCGGGCACCCCGCAGCGCAGGATCACCCGGGACGGGTTCCCCCAGGCCGCGGTGCCCTGGCTGGTGGTCTCGCGTTTGGGCGCATCCGCCACGAACTGCGGTAGCATCACCATCATCGGTGCGCAGCCGGGATCGGCCGCATCGGGGGCGGCTTCCACGGTTACGGCCGGGGAGCAGGCGGCAGTGCCGGCCAGCACCAGCGCGCCGAGCAAGGCGACAGCGGGCAGGCGGACGGAACGAAACGGCGGTCGCATGCATCAAGTTTAACGGTTCACACAGGCAATCACGCTAAAATCGTCAGGTTGCCTAAGTCCTTTGGGGGTCGGAAAGTGTCCAATCAGCTGTATATCGAGGAACCCGAAGCGGGTGAGTTCCGCCCCCGCCGGCGTAAGAAACGCCGCCATCCGGTGCGCACCACCGTTCTCGTCCTGCTGGGGCTGGTACTGGCCGCAGCCGCCATGGCCGGTGGCTACGTGTGGAACCTGGCCAACACGTTCAACAGCAAGACCGAAACCATCGCCTCGGCCTTCCCGGATGAGGCGGACCGGCCCGCGAAGTCCGACGGTTCCATGAACATCCTCCTGCTGGGATCGGATGTCCGCGGCGGCAGCGGGGAAACCGAGAACCTCAACGGCGTCCCGAACGGCGGCCGCTCCGACACCATGATGCTGATGCATATTCCCAGCAACCGCCAGAACGTATACGTGATGTCCATCATGCGCGACACCTGGACGGACATCCCCGGCTACGGCGAGCACAAGATCAACTCCGCCATGGCCTTCGGCGGGGTTCCGCTGCTGGTGCAGACCTTGGAAGGCCTCTTCGATACCCGCGTGGACCACGTGGCCATCATCGACTTCGCAGGCTTCAAGAACCTGACCGATGCCCTGGGCGGGGTCGAAATCAACAACCCCACGGCGTTCAGCGCGGTGGGACAGGACGGCGTGTACTTCCCGCAGGGAGTGCAGACCCTCAACGGCGAGCAGGCACTCAAATTCGTGCGCGAGCGCAAGGCCTTCAGCGACGGGGACTACCAGCGCGTGAAGAACCAGCAGCTGTTCGTCAAGGCCGTCATGGCGCGCTTCCTCAATGCCGAGACATTGACCAATCCCGCCCGGATCAACGGCGCTGTCAGCGAGTTCGCCCCGTACCTCAGCGTGGATTCGGGCCTGGACGCCGCCACCGTCGGATCCCTCGGCGTCGGCCTGCGGGATATCCGCAACGACGACATCCACTTCTTCACGCTGCCGAACCAGGGCATTGGCACCTCGGCCGACGGCCAGTCCATCATCCTGAAGGACCAGGCCGCCATCGATGCGATCGCCGCGGCCATGAAAGCGGACCAGTTCGACGACTACTGGGCCTCCGCCGAGGCCGGAAGCTAGGCCGCCCGGCAGGACGTGCACGTTTGCGGCAGCGGTGCGGGCAAATTCCTCCCCGCGCCCGCCGCCGCGGCGCCGCCGGCTGCGGTAGGCTCGCTTAATGCCGGAGAACTGAAAGTGGCGTTGGCGCAGAACCGCCGGCACCTGTGGATGGGAACAGTTTGCAAACGAAGATTGCCGCGAACGTGCAGGCGCTCAAGCGCTGGCTGGGCAAGGCGGAGGAGGTCTTGGGCAACCACAGCGACAGGCTGAATGCCATCAACATCTTTCCCGTCGCCGACGGCGATACCGGCACCAACCTGTACCTCACCGTGCGTTCGGCCTCCCGGGCCGTGGCGGACCTGGCCACGTCCGATGTCGGCGAGCTGCTGGCCGAGGCCGGGCGGGCGGCGATGGAGGAGGCCCGGGGCAATTCCGGCACGCTCTTGTCCGTGTTCCTGGCTGCCCTGGCCGAACCGCTGCACGGCACCACGCGGCTGACCGGGCCGCTGCTGGCGGCCGCCCTGGAACGGGCCGAAATCCGCTGCTGGTCCGCGCTGAGCGAGCCGGTGCCCGGCACCATGCTCTCCGCGGTGGAGGCCGCCACCCGGGCCGCCAATGCCGGGGACGCGGCGCAGAACGGGGACCACAGCAACCACGGCCTGGCCCGGACGCTGAATGCGGCGGTGGAGGCAGCGCTGGAGGCCGTGGTGGCCACGGAGGGGCAGCTGGACCCGCTCGCCGACGCGCACATCGTGGATGCCGGGGCGGTGGGCTTCCTGCTGATCCTGGACACGCTGCGGGCCAGCGCGCTGGGCGAAGAACTGCAGCCGGAGCTGCTCGAGGGCCTGCACGGCTACGGCGTGCAGGACCCGCACATCCACCTGGACCATCAGGCCGAGGGCATGGAGGTCATGTGCACCATCAACCTCAGTCCGCTGGACGCGGCCACCCTGCGCCTGCAGCTGGACGAGCTGGGCGACTCGGTGATCCTCAGCGCCGTCAGCGAGGTCCCGGACGGCTACCGCTGGCGGGTGCATGTCCATGTTTCCGATCCGGAGGCGGCGCTGGCTGCCATCCGGCAGTTCGGCGAACCTGCCCATCTGTCCGTCACCACCTTGGCCAGCCCGGATCCTGCGCAGGACCTGGTGCCCGACGGAACCTGCAGGACCCGCGATACCGATGACTGACCGCAGGCCCGCGGAACTGGACCTGCCGCTGGAACGCCGCCTGGGCAAGCGCACGGCCGCCGCACTGGAGAAGCACCTGGGCCTGACCCGCACCGGGGAGCTGCTGAACTACTTCCCGCGCCGCTACCTCAAGCGCGGGGAACTGACGCTGATCGCGGACCTGCCCCCGGACGAGGACGCCACCCTGGTCGCCCGGGTGGTCAGCTGCAGCACGCGCCGGATGCGCGCGCGCCGCGGGTCGCTCACCGAGGTGGTCATCACCGACAACTCCACCTACGGCAACCTCAGCCTGACCTTCTTCAACGGCTACCAGGCCGAACGCGACCTGCGCCCGGGCACGCTGGCCATGTTCTCCGGCAAGGTCACCCGCTACCAAGGGCGGCTGACCCTGACCAACCCGGACTATTCCCTGCTTGAGGACGCCGCCGACTTCAACGCCGAGGAGGCGCTGCGCCCGGTGCCCCTGTACCCGGCCACCGCCAAGCTGGGCAGCTGGCGGATCAAGTCGGCCGTCGAAATCCTGCTCGACAGCGTGGATTTCGCCCAGGTGGGGGATCCGGTGCCGCCGGACATCGCCATCCGGGACGGGCTGCTGTCCCTGTCGGACGCCTACCAGCAGGTCCACCGGCCGGCCACCATCGAGGATGCCCGCCGCGCACGCGAGCGGTTCCGCTACCAGGAGGCCCTGGTGCTGCAGGCCGCACTGGCCCGCCGCCGGGCCCAGGCCACTGCCGAGGAAGCCACCGCCCGCCCGCCGATCCCAAGCGGCCTGCTGGAGAGGTTCGACGCCGCCCTGCCGTTTACCCTGACCAAGGGGCAGCGCGAGGTGGGCGCCACGCTGGCGGCGGAGCTGGCCGCGAACCACCCGATGAACCGGCTGCTGCAGGGCGAGGTGGGCTCGGGCAAGACCCTGGTGGCCCTGCGGGCCATGCTGCAGGTGATCGACGCCGGCGGGCAGGCCGCCCTGCTGGCGCCCACCGAGGTACTCGCCGCCCAGCACTACGAGTCGATCTGCCGCACGCTCGGCCCGCTCGCCGAGGGCGGCCTGCTGGGCGGGGACGAGGCCGGCACCCGGGTGGTGCTGCTCACCGGCTCGGTCACCGGGGCGGCGCGCCGGCGGGCGCTGCTGGACGTGGCCAGCGGCGAGGCCGGCATCGTGATCGGCACCCACGCGCTGCTCTCCGACGAGGTCATGTTCGCGGACCTGGGCCTGATCGTGGTGGACGAACAGCACCGCTTCGGCGTGGAGCAGCGGGACAAGCTGCGCTCCCGCGCGCTGCGCCCGCCCCACCTGCTGGTCATGACCGCCACGCCCATCCCGCGCACGGTGGCGATGACGGTCTTCGGGGACCTGGAGACCTCCATTCTGTCCGAGCTGCCGGCCGGGCGCGCCCCGATCTCCACCCACCTGGTCGGGCTCGCGGAGCACCCCGCGTGGGAGACCCGGATCTGGCAGCGGGCTCGGGAGGAGGTCGACGCCGGCCGGCAGGTCTACGTGGTGTGTCCGAAGATCGGGGACGAGGACCGCGAGGATACCGACCCGTTCGACGCCCCGCCGCCGGACGAGGACTCACGCCAGCTGGCCTCGGTGGTCTCCACCGCCGAGTACCTGGCCACGGTGCCGGCCCTGGACGGGGTGCGCTCAGGCGTGCTGCACGGCCGGCAGGACCCGGAGGCCAAGGCGGCCACGATGGCGGCCTTCAACGACGGCCGGCTGGACCTGCTGGTCTCCACCACCGTGATCGAGGTGGGGGTGGATGTTCCCAACGCCACCCTGATGGTGGTGCTGGACGCGGACCGCTTCGGCATTTCCCAGCTGCACCAGCTGCGCGGACGGGTGGGCCGCGGCGGGCTGCCCGGCACCTGCCTGCTGGTCACCGGGCTGGAACCGGGCCACCCCAGCCGGGCCCGGCTGGAGGCCGTCGCCCGGACCACCGACGGTTTCGAGCTCTCCCGGGCGGACCTGCTGCTGCGCCGGGAAGGGGACATCCTCGGCTCCTCCCAGTCCGGCGGCAAGTCCACCCTGAAGCTGCTGCGGGTGATCAAGGACGAGGACGTGATTGCCAAGGCCCGGGCGGATGCCGCCGGCATCGTGGCCCGCGACGCCGAGCTGGCCGACTACCCGGACCTGGCGCAGGCGATCGACCTGTACCTGAACCCGGAGCGGGAGGCGTTCCTTGAACGGGGCTGAGCGGTGAGCCGCATTATTGCCGGGGCGGCCGGAGGCATCAGCCTGGCCAGCGTGCCGGGGGACCGGACCCGCCCGACCACGGACCGGGTCAAGGAGGCGCTCTTCTCGCGGCTGGACTCCTACGGGATGCTCGCCGGGGCCCGGGTGCTGGACCTGTTTGCCGGCTCCGGCGCCCTGGGCGTGGAGAGCGCCAGCCGGGGCGCGGCCGAGGTGGACCTGGTCGAACTGTCCGAGAAGGCGGCCGGGGTCTGCCGGAAGAACGCGGCGCTGGTCAACAAGGCGCTGGGCCGGACCGTGGTGCGGGTGACCCGGACGGGGGTGCTGCAGTTCCTGGACCGGCTGCACAGCCACGACCGGTGGGACCTGGTGCTGATGGACCCGCCGTATCCGCTGCCGGAGGCCGAACTGGCCGAGGTTCTCGGCACCGTGGCACCGCGGCTGGCCGCCGGCGGCGTCGTCGTGGTCGAACGCTCCTCGCGCTCGCCGGAGCCGCGCTGGCCGGCCGGGCTGGAGCGCTTTGCGGAGAAAAAGTACGGCGAGACCATGCTCTGGTACGCCGAACCGGTCCAAGCGGCCGGCTAGCGCCCCACTCCCTAGCCGCGGGCGAAGGCCTCCAGCTCCGGGCCGGTCAGCACTGCGGCCGGGTGCGGGCCGGCCGCCAGCAGTGCGCCGGTCCAGTCCTGCGGCCAGCTGCCGTGCCGGGCGGCCAGCACGATGTTGCCGGGATACCGGGCGCTGAACATCCCGGTCTCCGCCAGCGACGCCAGACCGGGGGCAGCCCTGCTGCCCGCATCTTCCGCCTCGAGCGCCTGGGTAAGCGCCCGGATCTGGCGCCGGGCGAAGTGCAGCGGCGGATCGTCGCCGACATTGACCAGCAGCACGCCCTCCGGGGCCAGGATTTCCAGCAGCTCGGCGTAGAAGTCCGGTGTGGTCAGGTGCTCCGGGGCGTCCTCGCCGGCGAAGACGTCCAGCACGATCGCGTCGAACCCGCCGCCGACGGCGCCGAAGGCCACCTCCTGACGGGCGTCGCCGATATGCACGGTCAGGTCCGTGCCCTCCGGCAGCGGGAGCCTGTCGATGACGAAGTCCAGCAGCTCGCGTTCGAGTTCGACGGCGTGCTGCTCGGAGCCGGGGCGGGTGGCCTGGATGTACCGGGCCAGGGTCAGCGCTCCGGCGCCCAGGTGCAGGCAGCGCAGCGGCCGGCCGGCCGGACCGGCCAGGTCCATCACGTTGGCGATCCGGCGCAGGTATTCGTAGAACACATGGGAGGGATCGCGCAGGTCCACGTGGGACTGCTCCGCTCCGCCGATGCTGAGCACATAGGAGCCGGGGACCCGCTCGTCCGGCGCGATCTCCGCGTGCAGTCCGCTGGCGCGCAGGAAGCGGCGGGTCATCCCAGCAACTCCGGCAGCCTGGCCAGCCGGGCGGCGGCCTCTTCCAGCACCTCGGTGCGCTTGCAGAAGGCAAAACGCAGCAGCGACCGGGTCCGTTCGGCCCCCTCGGCGTGGCAGAATACGGACACCGGGATGGCGGCCACTCCCACCAGCTCCGGCAGCCGCCGGGCGAGGGCGGCGGCGTCGGTGACGCCCAGCGGCGCGGCGTCCACATTGACGAAGTACGTTCCGTCCGGGGTGAAGACCTCCAGCCCGGCGCGGCGCAGGCCCTCGGCGAGCACGTCCCGCTTGCGCTGCAGGCCGGCGGCCACGCCCTCGTAAAAGGAGTCCTCCAGGGCCAGGGCGGCGGCAATGGCCGGCTGGAACGGGGTTCCGGAGGAGTAGCTGAGGAACTGTTTGACCGTGCGGATGGCGGCCACCAGGTCGGCGGGTCCGTGCAGCCAGCCGACCTTCCAGCCGGTAAAGGAGAAGGTCTTGCCGGCCGAGGAGATGGTGATGGTCCGCTCGGCGGCACCGGGCAGGGTGGCCACCGGGACGTGCGGGACGCCGAAGGTCAGGTGCTCGTACACCTCGTCCGTGACGATGACGGCGTTGCGGCGTGCCGCCAGCTCGACGATTTTCGCCAGCGCCTCGCGGGTGAAGACGGTGCCCATGGGATTGTGCGGGTTGTTCACCAGCACCACCCTGGTGCGGTCGGTGAACGCTTCCTCCAGGTGCTGCAGGTCCGGCTGGAAGTCCGGGGCGCGCAGGGGCGAAGTGGTGTGGGTGGCGCCGCTGAGGCCGATCATGGCGCCGTAGGAATCGTAGAAGGGCTCGAAGGTGAGCACCTCGTCGCCGGGACCGGTCAGGGCCAGCAGGGTGGCGGCCAGCGCCTCGGTGGCGCCGGTGGTGATGATCACCTCGGCCTCCGGATCCGGGTCCAGCCCGTAGAAGCGCTGCTGGTGGGCGGCCACGGCCTCGCGCAGCACCAGGGTTCCCTTGCCCGGGGCGTACTGGTTGGCGCCGCCGGCGATCGCCTGCCGGGCAGCTTCGGCAATGGCGCCGGGACCGTCCTCGTCCGGGAAGCCCTGGCCCAGGTTAATGGCACCGCAGGCCGCGGCCATGGTGGTCATTTCCTCGAAGATGGTCACCGCGAGGCCGCCGTCGGCCGCCAGCAGGTTGGCGCCGGCCGCCGCGCGCTGCCACGGGGCCGGGTCCGGCCCGGGGACGGCAAGGCTGTGTCCTGTTGTGCTCATGGCTTCCAGTAATATCACTGTCCGGTGGGCCCGGGCCGCGCGGATCGGCTAGATTCATTGCTATGCGCCGAGCCGTCTGCCCAGGATCCTTTGACCCGCTCCACAATGGACACGTGGAAATCATTGCCCGCGCCGCGAGCATGTTCGACGAAGTCATCGTGGCGGTCTCCACCAACTACGCCAAGAAGTACCGTTTCAGCCTGGAGGAGCGCCTGGGCATGGCCCGGGAAACGCTGTCCTACCTGGCCGGCACCACCGTGGAGCCGATGGGGGATGGGCTGCTGGCCGAGTTCTGCCGCGACCACGGAGCCGGGGCCATTGTGAAGGGCCTGCGGACCACGCAGGATTACCACTACGAGCTGCCGATGGCCCATATGAACCGCCACCTTACCGGCGTGGAAACCGTGTTCCTGCCCGGGGACAGCCGCTATACCTACCTGTCCTCGACCCTGATCAAGGAAGTCGGCGCCCTGGGCGGGGACATCTCCGAGTTCGTGCCCAAGGCCGTGCTCAAGCGCTTCCAGACCGCGGCCGACGGCCCCGATGCCACCTGACCCCCGGCGTGCCGCGGTTTGAGCGATCCGCTGGATTCGGGCTATGATGATACGTCGGTCATATGTTCATGAGGAGTTTTCATCACCGTGGTCCTGAACCATGATCAAAGTTCGCCCCTGATCCTGGGGGTCAAGGACCTCGGGCGCAGCCCGGGAACGATGCGGACTCTTGAGGAGCATGTACCTGCGCCAAAGGATTTTGGCGTGGCACTCATCGGCGTTCGGGAAGGCTCCGACATGGAGCTGGACCTGAGGCTCGAGGCCGTGCACGAAGGTATCCTGGTCACCGGCACCGCCAACGTTGAAGTAACGGGCGAGTGCGGGCGCTGCCTGGACCCCATCGCGTACGACCTCGACGTCGACGTGCAGGAACTCTTCTACTACGGGGACGCTGACCTTGGTCAGGTTTCCGCAGAGGAAGAGGAAGAGCAGTACCGGATCGAGCACGATTGCATCGATCTCGAGCCGGTGCTGCGGGACGCAGTGGTAACCTCGCTGCCGTTCCAGCCGGTGTGCCGGGAGGACTGTAAAGGCCTGTGCCCTGAATGCGGGATGCGCCTTGAAGAGGATCCGGGGCACCACCATGAGGTCATGGATCCTCGCTGGGCAGCCCTTGCGGGCCTGGCCAGCACTGCCGCGGAGAACGCGGCAACAAGTACAGAGTCAGACGAGAGAGAAGAGAGTTAGTCGTGGCTGTTCCCAAGCGGAAGATGTCCCGCTCGAATACGCGCGCACGCCGGTCCCAGTGGAAGGCTACCGCCCCCAACCTGGTGAAGACCGTTGAGAACGGCCGGGTTACCTACAGCCTGCCCCACCAGGCCAAGGTTGTCACCGACTCAGCTGGCACTGCGCTGTTCCTTGAGTACAAGGGGCGCAAGGTAGCCGACGCGTAACGCTCGGCATGCCTTCAACTGAAGAGCTTTTGAAGCGTCTCGGCGTCGATATCGACGCCGAGACGCTTCGTCTTGCATTGACCCACCGTTCCTATGCCTACGAGCACGGCGGGCTGCCCACCAACGAGCGCCTGGAGTTCCTGGGCGATTCGATCCTCGGCTTCTCCGTGACGGACGCCCTCTACCGGGACAATCCCGAACTCTCGGAAGGGGAATTGGCCAAGCGGCGTTCTGCCGTCGTGAGCACGCGCGCCCTCGCCGGCATTGCCCGCGACCTGGGCGTGGGGGAGCACATCCTGCTCGGCCAGGGCGAGAAGCTGACCAACGGTGCGGACAAGTCCTCCATCCTGGCCGACACCATGGAAGCGCTCTTCGGCGCAACGTACCTGGTCCACGGCATCGAGGCCGCCCGTAGGCTGGTGATGCGCCTGGTGGGGCCGCTGCTGGAAGACGCGGATGCGCTCGGCGCCGGCACCGACTGGAAGACGAGCATCCAGGAGCTCGCGGCGGCCCGGAAGCTGGGCACCGTCGAATACTCCGTGCACGGATCCGGCCCGGACCACGCCCGCACCTTCGAAGCCACCCTGCTGATCGGCGGAATGCCGTACGGACAGGGCACCGGCCATTCCAAGAAGGAAGCCGAGCAGGAAGCCGCGGCCGTCACGTGGCGGCAGCTGCGTTCAGAGCGCCCGGTCAAGAGCTGAATCATGCCCGAACTGCCCGAGGTGGAAGTGGTTCGCCGCGGCCTGGCGCGCTGGGTCCGCGGCCGCACCATCACCGCCGTCGACGTCCTGGACGAGCGTTCCGTGCGCCGCCATGCCCTCGGCGCCGAGGACCTGCGCGGCAACCTCGTCGGTGCCCGCGTGGTGGACGTGGCCCGCCGCGGAAAGTTCCTCTGGATGCCGCTCGAGGAGGCCTCGGCCGTCCGCACCACCGAACCGAAGCTGGCCCTGATGGCCCATCTGGGCATGAGCGGGCAGTTGCTGGTCGAGGATGCGGCCCAGCCGGACGAGAAGCACCTGAAGGTCCGCTTCACCCTCAGCCCCGCCGCCGACGACGCCGGCACTGCGATGCCGGAGCAGCTGCGTTTCGTGGACCAGCGTATTTTCGGCGGGGTCTTCCTCGCCGACCTGGCCCCCACCGGGGACGGGCAGCCGGGCGGCCGGTCCGAAACGGGGCTGCCCCTTGTCCCGCTGGAAGCGGCCCACATTGCCCGGGACCCGCTGGATCCGGCCTTCTCCTTTGACGACTTCTACCGCCGGCTGCGCGCCCGCCGGACCGGGATTAAACGCGCCATCCTCGACCAGGGGCTGGTCTCCGGTGTCGGTAACATTTACGCGGACGAGTCCCTGTGGGCCGCCCGGCTGCACTACGCGCGCGCCACGGACACCATGCGCCGCAAGGAAGCCGAGCGGCTCATTGAGGCCTGCCGCGACGTGATGACCCGCGCCCTGGCCGCCGGCGGCACCAGCTTCGACTCGCTCTACGTCAACGTCAACGGCGCCTCCGGCTACTTCGCCCGTTCGCTGAACGCCTACGGGCGCGAGCGCGAGGGCTGCTACCGCTGCGCGGAACTGGGGCTGCAGACGAAGATCCGCCGGGACACCTTCATGAACCGTTCCTCGTACACCTGCCCGGTGTGCCAGCCGCGGCCGCGCAACGGCCGGTGGTAAGGATCCGGCCGCTACCCGGCCGGCTGCAGCTCCGCCAGCACCCCGTCCGTGAACGCCGGCCACGCCTGCGCCGCCCACGGGCCGAAGTCCCGGTCCGTCAGCGCCACGCAGGCGGCCCCGGCATCCGGATCCACCCAGAGGAAGGTGCCGGACTGGCCGAAATGCCCGAAGGTCCGGGGCGAGCTCGCGGAGCCGGTCCAGTGCGGGTTCTTCTCGTTGCGGATCTCGAAGCCCAGGCCCCAGTCATTGTGCTGCTGGCGGCCGAACCCGGGGAGCACGCCGGCCAGTCCGGGGAAGACCACGCTGGTGGCCTCGGCCAGGGTGGACGGATCCAGCAGGGCCGGCCGCTGCAGCTCGGCGGCGAAGAGCGCCAGGTCCGCCGCCGTGGAGATCGCCCCGGCGGCGGGGGAGCCCTCCAGCGTGGTGTCGGCCATGCCCAGCGGGTCCAGCAGCCCGTCCTGCAGGTAGTCCCCGAAGCCCATCCCGGCCGCCTCCTCCAGCGTTTCCGCGAGCACCTCGAAGCCGGCGTTGGAGTACAGCCGGCGCTCCCCGGGTTTGTAGCGCACGGTGCGGCTCGCGAAGTCGTAGCCGCCGCTGTGGGCGAGCAGGTGCCGGACCGTGGAGCCTTCCGGGCCCGCCGGCTGGTCCAGTTCCAGTGCGCCCTCTTCGATGCCGATCAGCACGGCGTACGCGGTGAGCAGCTTGGTGACCGAGGCCAGGCGGAACTTCTGCCACTGGTTCCCGTGGCTGGCGAGGACCCGTCCGTCCCGTCCGACGACGGCGGTGGCCGCGGTTGCTACCGGCCAGCTGTCAATGGCCTGAACGCTGTGCATGCTTCTTCTCCGGTTCCCTCTCATCCGTCTGCCCGGTGCCGTGCCCGTAGTAGGCGGCCAGCCGCGTCAGCCCCTCGTCGAGGCCGACCCCGGGCACCCAGTCCAGCACCTGGCGGGTCTGCCGCTGGTCGAACCAATGGGCGGTGGACAGCTGCTCGGCCAAGAACCGCGTCATCGGCGGCTCGTCGCGGACCCGGCCGCGCACCCCGGCGGCTAACCAGGCCTTCTCGATCACCGAGCCGGCGCCGCGGGCCAGCCAGCCGGGCACCCGCCAGGCCGGGG
>NZ_JBHTML010000066.1:0-19643 GCF_042679445.1 Arthrobacter sp. GCM10027362 | reverse complement strand
AACTGCAGGCCGGTGCCGGCGGCAGCTAGGCGCCGGGAGCGGCCCGGGCGCCCCGGGGCTGGGGTCCGGAGTCCGGGCGGCCCGGTGCGCCGGCAGGGACGGGCCCGGTCCTAGTCTCCGGCAGTGTGCGGGGCCTCGGCCCGGCGGGCCACGGACCGGGCCAGGCCGGCGACCCCGGCGATGGTCGCGATCAGCATGGCCGCATAGAATCCGGCGACGCCCCAGGGAGATCCCCCGGTGGCGGTCAGGATCGACTGGGCAATCAGCGGCGTGGCGCCGCCGATGATCGTCGCGCACAGCTGGTAGGCCAGCGAGACGCCGGAGTACCGGATGTTCGCCGGGAAGGCCGCGGCCAGGGCCGTGGCCAGCAGGGCGTAGTAGGCGGTGCCGCCGATGATATTGAAGGCCAGGCAGACGGTGATCCAGGTCGGGCTCGCGGCCCCGATGGCCATGAAGAACGGCACCACCATGACCGCGGTCAGCACCAGGCCGGCGATCATGACGCGGACCGCTCCGGCGGTCTCGGCGATCCGCGCCGCAATGGGCTGCCAGATGAACTGCAGGACCGCGGAGAAGAGCAGGATATTGAGCATCAGCTGGCGCGCGATGCCCAGTTCGGTGGTGGTCCAGGCCAGCAGGAAAGTGTTGTTGAAGTAGGCGATGGAGATGCCCATGATGGATGCGACGACGCCGAGGAACACAATGCCGGGGTAGGAGCGCAGCACGGCGAATGCCGGAACCTTGACGATCTCGTGCCTGGCTTTGGCCGCCTCGAAGACCACCGACTCCTCCACCTTCAGGCGGATCCCCAGGCCCACGATGACCAGGACGGCGGAGAGCAGGAACGGGATGCGCCAGCCCCAGGACAGGAAGGCTTCGTCGTCGAGCCGGCCGGCAATCAGGAACATGACCGTGGCCAGGATCGAGCCGGCGGGCGAGCCCTGCTGCACCCAGGCCCCGGCCATACCCTTCTTCGTTGCCCCGGCG
Source organism: Arthrobacter sp. GCM10027362 (assembly GCF_042679445.1). NCBI lineage: Bacteria > Bacillati > Actinomycetota > Actinomycetes > Micrococcales > Micrococcaceae > Arthrobacter > Arthrobacter sp. GCM10027362. Next base: position 18,656 of record NZ_JBHTML010000066.1, on the reverse strand, counting down.
TTTTCGGTGGCCATCAGCACCGCACCGCCCCATTCGCCGCCGACGGCGAAGCCCTGGATGGCGCGCAGCAGGATCAGCAGCACGGGTGCGGCGACGCCGATTTGTGCGTAGCCGGGGAGCAGGCCGATGAGCGTGGTGGCCGTGCCCATGAGCATCAGGGTGATGACGAGGATGTTCCTGCGGCCGATCCGGTCGCCGAAATGGCCGAAGACGACGCCGCCGACGGGCCGGGCCAGGAAGCCGACCCAGAAGGTGGCGAAGGAGGCCATCAGCGCCGCACCGGGTGCCGCGCCCGGATAGAAAATCCGGCCGAAGACCAGGGCGGCCGCGGTGCCGAAAATGTAGAAGTCGTACCATTCGATGGCCGTGCCGACGAAGGCGCCGGCGGTGGAGCGGCGCTGGCGGAGCGCCTGGGCCTGTGCCGCGGAGAGGGTGCCCACGGTCTGCCTCCTTCTGGCCCATGGACGGGCTGGAACGCGGGCCGGCCGGGCAGCACTGCCCGGAGGCCCTCTCACAGGTCCGCCGGCCTCCGCTGGTCGCGGCGCAGCGGATGGTCCGCGGGGATTTCCACCAGCACGATCCGCACGCCGTCGGGGTCCTCGATCCACATTTCCACCAGGCCCCAGGGCTCCTGCAGCGGCGGGCGGAGGATGCCGACCCCGGCTTCCTGCAGCCGGCGGTGCTCGGCCCCGACGTCCCGGACCTGGATCCACAGCTCCAGCCGGCCCGGCCCCTCGGCCTCCCGCTGCCCGGACACTTCCAGCAGGCCGTTGCCCAGGAAGAACACCAGGCCCGGGCTGCGTGGGTCGCCGAACTCCCGGTACACGGCCAGCCCAAGGACGTCCCGATAGAACGCCTGGCTCTTTACTGGTTCGGAGGGCCGCAGCAGAACACGGCTACTGAGTAATTCCATGCCCCGATCATTGCCGGGACGCCTGCGGCCGTCAAAGGCCGGGCGTCTGCCGGCAGCCGAGGAGTCCGCGTCCGGCGTGCCCGGACAAGCCGGACGCGGCCCTCCCTTTCGGCGCGGGCCGCGTCCGGACAGCCGCTTCGGCGGTTCAGCGCTTGAACAGGCCCTCGAAAACACGCTTGGGCCGCTGCATTTCCCCGTGCTTTGCGCCCAGGACGATGACGGTCCCGGCGAAGAAGGGAATGGTCCACTGGAGTACCTTGAGCTGCTTTTGCGCAGCCTTCAGTTCCTCCGGCGCCGCGGGATCGGGTTCGGTGGCGCCCGCGGCCCCCTGGTCCGCAAGCCGGTCAACCTTTTGTCCGAGGATTCCGGAGTAGAGGGTGACCAGTGCGCCCACGAGCGTGACGCCGGTCTTGATGGCCGAAAGCCGCGTCACGCCTTCCTGGCTCGCCATCCGCCCTTTGTTCTCCCACATAAGCGGAATCCCGGCCATGATGTGGGAGGCGAATGCCACTGTCTGCACGGGCGCCCACCTCTTCCAGCCCAAGCTGGACAGCCGCGTGCGCTCCGCCGGATTTTGCGCCTGGGACGCAGCGCCGTTGAGTCCGATGGCCCCCATAAGGGATCCGCCGAACCAGGCGGCTGCCGTGAGGTCGTGGACGGAACGGGCCAAAAGGTTTCCTGACATGATTCTGCTCCTGGGGTTCTTGTCAATGCTGGCCGGCCTGGGTGGTGCCGAACATCAGAGTCCGGCGGCCGATGTCGTAGAAGACTGTCTGGGCGGTTGACAGAAGGTCCCGGGGGTGCCCGCGTCATCGGCCGCGGACCCTGCTGCTGCCATCCGTGATGGGCTGTTTCGGAGTAGGTGTCATGGTGCTGCTCCATGGCATTCGGACTTGCCGGGCAAGCCTCGGGACTGGGACATGGAAAGCAGGATGGTGTCCTGCACCGCCGGTCTCGGTCTACCCGGCAGGTGTTTCCTGCGGGTGCGCATCCCCTGCAATGCTAAGCGTGCTTACCACTTTCCCCGATCATTGCCCCGGATACAAGCCCCCGCCGCGGCCGTGCCGCTTCCCGCGGGCGGTGCGGGTCCTTGGGAGTGCGGCCCCCGATACATCTTGGGGGGCTGTATCGGGGGCCGCACCTGCAGCCTCCGGGCTCGTTGGGGGGATCAGCCGGAGGCGGGAACATCCTGCCCGGACCGGTCCGCCGGGCCGTGCAGGATGGAGCCTGCACAACCAATAAAACACAGCAAGCTTACTGTCGACAAACCGCACCTTCCCCCCAGGTACCCCCGTTATCAAATCGTGACATTTGCTCCGCACGCCCCGGTGAGGGGCCCGCCACGGAACTTGCACCGCGGCGGTCACGGAATAAAATGGCACCACTTGCGTTAACTTGAGCCGAAGGCACTCAAGTCTGTAAGGAGGACCAATGCCCTTGTTCTTCGGACCCGCGGCTTCCGGCAGCGGCTCATTCGATGAATTCCTTGCCCGGTACCTGCAGGGCCAGCACGCGGCCCACGCCGGACGCCCCATCGACATCACCCGGCTGCTGAGCCGCCGCTCGCACGAGCTGCTGGCCCAGGCCGCCCGGTTCGCCGTCGACCTCGGCCACACCGAGGTGGACGCACTGCACCTGCTGCGCACCATGGTGGAGCAGGATCCGACGGCGGAGCAGCTCAGGCGCGTCGGCGCCGATCCGGCCGCCATCGCCCGGGCCGCCGAACAGCGCCTGCCCGGCAAGTCCGCCGAAAAGGTCGAGTCCGCGCCGTCGCTGACACCGTCGGCCCAGCGCGCCCTGCTCGATGCCTATCAGGTGGCCCGGGCCTTCGGCTCGACCTACATTGACCCCGAACACCTGTTCTTCGCGTTCGTGCTCAATCAGGAAGCCCCCGCCGGGCAGCTCCTCGCCGCGGCAGGGGTGACTCCGCAGTCGCTGCAGCAGGCCGGCACCGTCGAAGCCCGGCCCGCCGAAACGGCCGACGGCGCGCGGTCCGCACCCGGCACCGGAACCCCGATGCTTGACCAGTTCGGCCTCGACCTGACCGCACGGGCCCGTGAAGGCGCCCTCGATCCGGTGATCGGCCGCGCGGAGGAGATCGAGCAGACCATTGAGATCCTCGCCCGGCGCACCAAGAACAACCCGGTGCTGATCGGCGAGGCGGGTGTGGGCAAGACCGCCATCGCCGAAGGGCTCGCCCAGGCGATCGCCGCCGGCAATGTCCCGGAGCAGCTGCGCGGCAAGCGCGTGGTTGCCCTGGACCTGCCGGCCATGCTCGCCGGGACCCGCTACCGCGGCGATTTCGAGGAACGGCTGACCAAGACGATGGACGAAATCGGCGCCCACAAGGGCGGGCTCATCGTGTTCCTGGACGAACTGCACACAGTGGTCGGCGCCGGCGGCTCGGGCGAGGGCGGCATGGATGCCGGCAACATCCTCAAGCCGCGCCTGGCCCGCGGCGAACTGCACCTGGTCGGCGCCACGACGCTGAAGGAGTACCGGAAGATCGAAAAGGACCCGGCCCTGGAACGCCGGTTCCAGCCGGTCACGGTCGGCGAGCCAAGCCTCGGAGACGCCGTGCGGATCCTGGCCGGGCTGAAGGACCGCTACGAGGAGCACCACGGCGTGCGGTACACCGACGAGGCGCTGCGCGCCGCCGTCGAAATGTCCGCCCGCTACCTCACCGACCGCTTCCTGCCGGACAAGGCGATCGACCTGATCGACCAGGCCGGAGCGCGGCTGAGCCTGCAGCGCGGCCCGCGGGTGGACGTGGACGCACTGCGCGGGCAGGCCGCGGAGCTGGAGGCGGCCAAGAATGCCGCGGTCGCCGGGGAACGGTACGAGGAGGCGTCGCGGCTGCGCGACGAGATCGAGGCCCTGAACGGGCGGATTGCCGCCGCCCTGGAAGGCGGCGCGCAGGCAGCCGGGGACGCCGTCGTCGGCGAAACCGAGATCGCGCAGATCATCTCCCGGTCCACCGGCATCCCGGCGGCTCGGCTGACCGAGGGCGACCGCGAGCGCCTGGGTCGGCTCGAGGAGGAGCTGCACGCCCGGGTCATCGGCCAGGACGACGCCGTGGCCGCCATCGCCCGGTCCGTGCGGCGCAGCCGGACCGGCTTGGGCGACGAGGGCCGGCCGGTGGGCAGCTTCCTGTTCCTGGGCCCGACCGGGGTGGGCAAGACCGAGCTGGCCAAGGCCCTGGCCCAGTCGCTGTTCGGCGACGAGAACGCCATGGTCCGCTTCGACATGAGCGAGTTCGGCGAGCGGCACACGGCGTCCCGGCTGGTCGGTGCCCCGCCAGGCTACGTCGGTTACGACGAGGCCGGGCAGCTGACCGAACGCGTCCGGCGCCGCCCGTACTCGGTGGTGCTGCTGGACGAAATCGAGAAGGCGCACCCGGACGTGTTCAACCTGCTGCTGCAGGTACTTGACGACGGGCGCCTGACCGACGGGCAGGGCCGCACGGTGGACTTCCGCAACACCGTGGTGATCATGACCAGCAACCTCGGGTCCGAGTTCCTGGCCAGCAGGGGCGGGGCCCTGGGCTTCACGCCCAACGGCGGGGACGGCTTCGGCTCGGAGCAGGCGCTGCGGGACCGGGTCATGGGCCGGCTGCGCGAATCGATGCGGCCGGAGTTCCTGAACCGGATCGACGAGATCGTGCTGTTCCGCAAGCTGGACCGGGAGCAGCTGCGCGCCATCGTCCGGCTGCAGCTGGCCCGGACCGGGGCCCGGCTGCAGGCCCAGGGCATCGGGCTGGCGGTCGATGACGCGGCCGTGGACTGGATCGCCGACCGCGGCTACGAGCCCGAGTACGGCGCCCGGCCGCTGCGCCGGGTCATCCAGCGCGAGCTGGACGATCGCATCGCCGACCTGCTCGTGGCCGGCACGCTGCGGGAGGGCGGACAGGTCGCGGTCACTGCCGACGGCGGGGAGCTGGTGGTTCGGGCCGGTGCCATGCCGGCGGCCGCTTAGGGCCGGACCCGTGAATCACCGCAGCCGCAGAACGATGGCGGCGACGATGGGGTCGGACCGGTAACAGGCTGCCCGAACGCCGGTGGCGAGGCCGCGGAACTGCCTGGGCCGGCTGAAGCAGCGGGCACGTTGCCGCCTCTGCACTCCCCCGGGCCGGCCGCCGGCGCTGCCCCCGGCAGATCCGGAAGCGGCCGGGAAGGCCCAGGCCTTCCCGGCCGGCCGGCGCAGCCGTACCAGGCCGCGCCATCTGAGTGCCGGTGTCGTGCCTCCGTGCAATGGTGTGGAACCGCCAGGCGGGCCTTTCTGTGTAATGCCTTCGAAGGCAATCCCGCCGCTGCTGAGATCACGGGGCGTATCATCGACTCACCGACCGAGATAGCGGGGAACTGGAATGGATGAATATCAGGCATCTCTTGTCATCCGGGCGGGGGCGCAGATCCTGCTGGACGCATCGCGGGATCCCCGGGCCGACCAGGGATACCACCAGGTCAGATCCAACATTTCGGAGGCCCTGAATCTCATCGCGGATGCATTGCGCAATTTTGAAGCCGGGACCGGGATTCCTGGACATTCCGCCGAGTGGGCGGCGGACCTGAACCGCGTCGCCGACGACCTCGTGGCATAGCCCTTTGATCCGCGGCCGCGCACGCCCGGGAACGCGGGACAGGCACCGGCATGCTTGCAGCGGTGTGGGAGAATGGCTCATGAGCATCTGCACGGGGCACGCCGCCTAGGGGGCCTTGGGCCGGCCGTCACGCAGCCGGATTCCACACGGCGGCCGGTATCGGCCGCTGCCGCCGCATCGCCGGGCGGCTTTCTCCTGAAGCATCCACCCATCCGAGGCCCATCCGGTCCAAACCACCTGCCCGCCAGCAACCCGCTGCAACGCAGTATCCACCGTGGACCAGGTCCGGTCCGGAGAAGAGAATCCCATGTTGCCAGACCAAGAAAACCCTGTCGTCGATCTGGACCAAGCCGAATCCTGGGACCTGCTGGCCGGATCCGAGCTGGGCCGGCTGGCCGTCAGCGTGGGGGACCAGCCCGAAATCTTCCCCATCAATTACCTCGCCCATGACGGCGTCGTTCTTTTCTGCACGGCCCAGGGCAGCAAACTCGTGAACCTGACGATCAACCGCCGGGTCGCCATGGAAATCGACGGCTGTACCGAGGAGTACGCATGGAGCGTCGTCGTCCACGGCACTGCCAGGACACTCCAGACGGGAATCGAAATCGAGGCGGCCGCTCAGCTTCCGCTGCACTCGTGGATTCCGACGGTCAAATACATCTTCGTGGAAATCACCCCGCAGGCGATCACCGGACGCCGGTTCGCCCTTGGACCTGCCCCTGAGCGCTGGTAACGCGTCAAACCCGGGATCGGAAGTCCGCCTCTTTCACCGGCGGTGCCCCGGCCTTACAGTTTCGGCCTCTCCGACTCGACGAAGTCAGCGAGGTCCTTGGGCAGACGAAGACCGGCGGTCCCGCCTTCCCGGCCGGGCCGGCCGATGCCGATGACGGCCCCGCCCGCCTCGGCGATTTCACGCCACATTTCGGCACCGACAGCGCCGTACGGGTCGGCCTTCAGCTTCTCCTTGGTGGGCATGGAGAGCCTGGACCACCAGAAAGCCGGAGTGATCACCTCCGAGCTCCAGCCCCCGGCCGCGGAGTAGCGGGCAATCTCCGTGCCCGCACCACCGCCGTGCGACCTGTCATAAACAACGGCCTCGGCCTGGCCTGGCTGCGCCGCCATGCGTTCGGCCTGTTCCAAGGCCTCGGCCAGCGATTCGCTGAATTGTGTCTGGCGCCCCTCGGCTTCGGGATCGCCGGCGCCTGCTGTTCCCGTGAGTTTGACGTCGTAGCCCATGCCACCAGCATGCCACTACCAAGCCGGCTTTGCTTGTGCCGCGTCAGCTGGCCGCTTCGTGCGGATAGCCGACCTGGCACCACGGCCCGCAGGGATTGCTGGCCGGTTGCGTGCTGAGCGTGCCGCAGGTTCCGGCCAGATACGGCCTGCCGTCCCGGGTCCGGCCCAGAATGACGCCGCCGCCCAGGGCCGTGTTCTCCCCCGGATCCAGCCTTCTCAGCTGCGGCCAGAGCATGGCTTCGGTCGCGGAGAGGAACAGCATGACGGCCCTCCTAACACCGGGTTGGTCAATTATGACCCTTCCCCCCGGTGTTGCAAGGCCTCAGGCTTGGTCGCCGGCGTTTTCGGCGTCCTCGGCGGGCTGCGGGGTGACCAGCAGGGCGGTGCCTTCGAAGGCAGCCAGCTGGATATAGAAGCTGTGCAGATCATCGACGGTCCCCACCGTTTCGCCGCTGAACGCGTCCGTCACCTCCGCCCCGTATTCCAGCTGCTCGGACCGGACGGTGCCGGCAATGTCCTGGCCGGAAAAGTTCAGCACGGTGACTTCGAGGCCGCCGGAGTCAAGCCGGTGCACCATGACCAGCATGCCCCGCTGGGAGACGTCGGGGACGTCGATCAGCTTGCCTTTGGCAATGCCGTGCTCCTCGCGGATGGCCAGGATCCGTGCCAGCTGCCGGGCAAAGGAGGACTCGTCCTCCAGCTGTTCGGGCAGGGTCCCGTACAGGCTCACCGCCTTGGGCATGCCCGAGGTGGAGGCCTGGGCGGACGGGTTGAAGCCCATCAGGTCGTGCGCACCGCGGTTGATCCACCGGGTGTCCCCGCGCGCCATCAGCCGGGCGACCTGCGCCCTGTCCAGGGTCAGCATGCCGCACAGGTCCCAGCCGGAGAGGGCAAAGACTCCCGGCTGCAAAGCGTTGTACATGGCCAGCAGCAGGTGCACCCGGCGGATGTCCGCCACCTGCTCCTCGGTGATCGAGCCGAGGTCCGTGATGCCCAGCACCGCCGTGATCACGCTCGCCGTGGTGCAGGCAATTCCGTTGGTGGTGAAGACCAGGTTGTACGGGCCGGACTCTCCGGTCAGCCCGTCCCGCAGGGTCTGCTGGACGGTCTGCGCCAGCTCCGCCCCGGTCAGCGCCCCGCCGTCGAGTTCGTAGACATCGTCCTTGTGCTTGGTGACGAAGTGCACCAGTTCGTAGGTCAGCTCGTCGTGGTTCTGCAGCGCGTGCACCAGGGACGCCTGGTCGACGCCGATCTGCATGGCCTCGCGCAGGGTCAGGCGGAGGAATTCGGTATCGGCCGTCACCAGGGCATGGTGGTAGGCGGGCCGGGTCACGAAATCGTAGGACAGGTCGGGCCCCCTCACCGAGGTGGCCTTGATGTCGTCCATGCTCAGGTTCAGTTCCTGGAAGGTAAAGCCTCCGACCTTGCGCACCATGCTGCCGATGATCTGGTTGGCGGCCTCGGAGAGCGGATGTCCTTCGGACCAGCCGGGCCGTTCCTCGGCGCTCTTCTCTACGCCCAGGAAGCCGTTGGCGTCGAGCCGGAGCGCGCCGGTGCCCAGGTCGACCAGGGAGTGCAGGGCGTCGCCCATGACCAGCCGCATGCCGGAAAAGGTGGGATCCAGCCAGTTGATCGAGGGCTGCCCGGCCTTGAAATAGTGCAGGTACACCCACCGGTGGAGCTTGCCCGTGGTGTCAAGGACCGGCGGCGTCGCGCTCCAGTTCGTTTCCTTGACGCCGGGCTCGTAGAAGATGACCCGCTGCAGCTCGCCGATGATGTACCCGGCCTCCTGCAGGGCCTTCTCGGTGGCCACATCGATGTTGACCGAGTCCTCGCCGTCGGGAACGTCCGGGAGCAGGTGCCAGTCCGACTCCGGGATGTCGATCATGTGGTAGATGCCCGGGTAGTCCCGGAAATTCATCTCGGCGAGCCGGAAGTCGGCGCCCTTGCCGGTGTGGCCGGGCACAATGTCGTCCACGATGGTGCCGCCGTGGTCGGTGGCCACCTGGCACATCTCCCGGAACTCTTCCTCGGTGCCGAACAGCGGGTCGATCGCCATGCTGATGCGGTCGAAGTGCCCGTCGATGCTCGGGGTGTGTTCCCAGCCGGTCAGGCCGCCGGCCAGCTTCACCGGCCCGATGTGGATGGCCTTGATGCCGATCTGCTGGAAGGCCTTCCACAAGTCGGCGTCCCCCAGCGCGGCGAGGAAGGACTGGCCGGGCCTGGTGATCAGGGACAGCGGGTAGGCGGTGAACCACACCGACGCCCGCTCCACCGCCGCCCTGGGATTCGGGTACGCAAACGGGTTCTGCCACATGCTCGCCTGCCCGGACAGCTGGCGGGCGATGACCTTCGCGTCCCCGAGCATCGACTGGTTCCGCAGCCACTCCACGTAGACGCTGTTGCGGGCATCGGGCTCGAACGGCGGCCGGCCGGGAGGGAAATGCCGCCGCCGGGCCTTCGGGCGCAGGGCGCGGGGACGGGCCGGATAGAACTGTTCGTCGAAGGTGATCTCCGGAACCTGCGCCTCCAGGGTTTCCTCCTGCGCGGCATCGTCGACGTCGAAGTCCTGGCGGTCTTCGACGGCGTGATCTTCCGAAGGAACCATATCGACCATGGGGGTATCTCCTTGACCATTTGTTGCTGGCGGCTGCCGTTACCGGCTTTTCCAACCGTTACGGCTTCTTCCAACACTGCCATGCTGCCGGGTACGGCGGCTAGTGAGGTACCGGCAACGGCCCCTCACCGGCCCGCATGGCCGGCCCCGTTCCCCTCCCCCGGGGTTGGGAGGAGAATACCGCCCATGGAACCTACCGACATCACGGCGCGGAACGGCGGCCTGCGGGCGCAGCTGGCCGCCGGCGTCGAGCGCTGGCACGATGCGGTCCTGGCGCTCGCCCGCGGCATCCACGCCCACCCGGAACTCTCCTTCGCGGAGGAACGCTCGGCCGAGGCCATCGCGGCGCTGCTGGAAGAAGCCGGCTTCGCCGTCGAACGCGGCGCCGGCGGGCTGCCGACGGCCTTCACCGCCACGTACGGCAGCGGCGAACTGACGGTCGGCCTGTGCGCCGAGTACGACGCACTGCCGCGGATCGGCCACGCCTGCGGGCACAACCTGATTGCCGGCGCGTCCGTGGCCGCGGCCCTGGCGCTCGCCCCGCATGCGGACGAACTCGGGATCACGCTCAGGGTCATCGGCACCCCCGCGGAGGAGCACGGCGGGGGCAAGGCGCTGCTGCTGCAGGCCGGCGAGTTCGACGGCGTCGGGCTGGCCATGATGGTCCATCCGGTCCAGGAGGGGGCCAGCTACAACCCGGCCGGCACCTCGGCCCAGGCCGTGGGCCGCTACCGCGCCGTCTTCACCGGCAAGGCCGCGCACGCGGCGGCCGCCCCGCACCAGGGCATCAACGCCGCCGACGCCGCGACCCTGAGCCAGGTGGCCGTCGGCCTGCTCCGCCAGCAGATCCCGGGCGACCACCGGGTCGCCTCCTACGTGGCCGAGGGCGGCCACGCCACCAACATCATTCCGGACCGCGCCGTCGTCGAGTTCGAGTGCCGGGCGTTCACGCTGCCCGAATACGAGGCGCTGCTGGACCGGGTGCGCAGGTGCTTCGAGGGCGCGGCGCTGGCCACCGGGACCATGCTGCTGATCGAGCCGACCGAACCGGTCTACGAGCCGCTGCTGCAGGACGTGGACCTCTCCGCGCACTGGACCGCCGCGATGGAGGAGTTCGGCAGGGATGTCACCCCGGGCCCCGGGCTCACCGGCGGCTCCACGGACATGGGCAACGTCTCCCGGGTCATCCCGAGCCTGCACCCCTGGCTGCCGATCCCCGGGGCGGACGCGCCGATCCACTCGCTGGGCTTCGCGGCGCTGGCCGACACCCCGGCGGCCTACGAGGTGATGTTCGAGGCCGCCGTCGCGCTGGCCTGGACCGCGGCCGCCGCGGCCGCGGACCCGCAGCAGCGGGCACGGTTCATCCGGTCCGCCTACTGATCCTGGGCCTGCTCGTCCCGCTCCAGAAGGTCCGCCCGCTGCGGATGGCAAGGCGGCCATCGGCGCGGCCTTCTCGCCGGACCGCGAGCCTGCCTTCGCCACCATGATCGTCGAGTTCGGCCTCGGGTTTTGGGGGTAGGCCCGGCACCGGCACGGCCGGCAGGGCGCTGTATCCGCGAAGATCTGGACCGGGAAGGCACCATGTGCTGGACTAATGCCCAGCGTGGGCCGGCCGGATCATGCCCGCGCTGTCCATTAACCGCAATGCGCCGGTTCTCGGGCCGGCAACCGGGAAGGAAGGCCCCATGGCCACGCACAAGATCGGTTACTTCGTCGGCAGCCTCGCCAGCGGCTCCATCAACCGCACCCTGTCCACGGCGCTGATCAAACTCGCCCCCGACACCCTGGAATTCGCCGAGATCCCGATCCGGGACCTGCCGCTGTACAGCCAGGACTACGACGCCGACTACCCGCCGGCGGGCCGGGCCCTGAAGGAGGCCATCGAGGCCTCCGACGGGATCCTGTTCATCTCCCCGGAGTACAACCGCTCCATCCCCGGGGCGCTGAAGAACGCCATCGACTGGGGCTCCCGGCCCTGGGGCACCAACTCCTTCGCCCGCAAGCCCACCGGCATCATCGGCGCCTCCCCCGGCAACATCGGCACCGCCGTGATGCAGTCCTCCATGCGCAGCGTGCTGAGCTTCCTCGACGCCCCGCAACTGAACTCCCCGGAGGCCTACATCAAGTTCGACCCGCAGGTCTTCGGCAACGACGGCGAGGTCAGGGACGAGTCCACCGAAAAGTTCCTGCGCCACTACATGGAGGAGTACGCCGCGTTCGTCCAGCGCGTCCTGGACGCCAACGCGGCCGGGCACATCGGCGACCAGGACGCCGGCTCCAGGAAGTAACCCGGGACCGCCGGGCCCGCCGGTACGACGTCCGGGCGCGGCGCAGGTGGGCGGTCAGGACCGCGGCGCCTGCGGCAGGCCGTGGTGCAGGGCGGGCAGGGCGGTCCCGGTGACCGCCTGCAGCGCGGTGACGGTGGCAAAGCCCGCCGCCAGCAGTGCCGCATCGCTGTCCGGGTCCGGCTCCTCCGCGGTGTCTGCGATGGAGAGGCGCACATGCTGCTGCCCGCGTTCGGCCAGGGTGGTCTGGACGATGCCGAACCTGGCCAGCGTGGCCGGCCGGTATTCGGGCACGGCCGGGCCGCCGGAGTTCGGCACGTTCAGGTTCAGCACGGTGCCGGGTTCCTGCTCCATGAGGAACGGAATCAGCCCGGTGGCCAGCCGGGCACCGAGATCCCAGTGGAAATGGGCCGGATCCAGGCCGGTATCCAGGGACACGGCCATGCCGCGGCCGCCGTTCACCCCGGCGGTCAGGGCCGCCCCCACCGTGCCCGAGTGCAGGATGGCCCGCCCGACGTTGGCTCCGCGGTTAATGCCGGACAGCACGACGTCGGGCGGATCGCCGAAGGCACCGTGGGCGGCAATCATCGCGATGAAGCCCGGCGCACCGTGCACGGCATAGGCCGCCACGCCGTCCAGGCCCTCCAGCTCGCGCCGCTCGATGCTGATGCGGCCTTCCTTTTCGACGGCGGTGATCGACGCGCTGCTGCCGCTGGCCTCGGTGACGGGGGCGGCCACGGTGACCTTGAGGCCTGCCGCCACGGCCCCGGCCGCCAAGGTATGCAGGCCCGGGGAGGCAATGCCGTCGTCGTTGGTGATCAGGACTGCTTTCGGCTGGTTCATTGTTCGCGTATCTTCCGTGCCAGTTCGTCCGGGGTTGCCTGCTGCGCCTGCGTGCCCTCTTCGGCCCCCTCGAACGGAACAACCTTCACCAGGTCCGTGAGCCGGCGGATGGTGGCCGCCACCCCGGTGCCCAGGCCGTGGCGGGTCACATTCTGGGCACCGGCGGCAGTGCCCAGCACCACCGCGTCGTGCAGGCTGCCGCCGTCGGCCAGTACCGCCGCCATGCCGGCGGTGAGCGAATCGCCCGCCCCGCGGGTATCCACGCTCTGCAGCTGCGGCATCTGGATTTCGCTGACCTCGCCCTCATCCAGCAGCAGGGAAGGCTTGTGGGCACGGGTGACAATCACCGAGTCCGCGCCCTCCTCGGCCAGCCTGCGCATGGCACGGACCAGCTCGTGCGGGTCCGTACCGGCGGCGCGGCCGCTGTCCACGAGCTCGTAGTCGGCGATCTTGACCACGGACAGTCCTCCGGCCAACGCCGAGGCCAGCCGCTCCCCGGCCAGGTCGGTGATCACCCGGCACCCGGCCGTGCCCAGGTCCGCCGCCAGCCGGCGATACACGTCCGCCGGCACGGCGTCCTCGCGGACGGCTCCGCTGAGGATCACCGTTCCGGCCTCCATCCCCGCCTGGAGGGTCAGCCCGTAGAGTTCGTCCAGCTCGTGGCGCGAGAGCCGGTCCCCCGGCGCCTCGGCCACGACGCGGCGTTCACCGCCGCGCCGGTCGTGGATGTACGCGCCGCTTTTGCCCTGCCCCTCCACCGGCAGCACCCGCACCCCCTCGTCGGAGACCAGGTGGCGCACCACGTCTCCGATTTCCCCGGAGAACACCGCGCACATGGTCACGGACGCGCCAAGCGCCGTGAGCATGCGGGCCTGCCACACTCCCTGGCCCCCGGCATGCACATGGATGTCCGCGGCCCCTTCGAGATCCTCCACCGTCACGGTCAGGACCGGGGAAGGAGCGAAAATCACTACGGCGCCCACGAACGGTGCACCTCCACCGGATCCGCGGTGATCAGTTCAGGGTTCTCGGCCATGGCCGTCTCCTTCCCTCGTGCGGCTGCGTTCCCGCGTACCGTGCGATGCCTCAATCGCAGGCCGTCAGGTGGATCGATGCGGACGCCCTCACGGCATGCGGTCTGATCGATCTTAGGCATTGGACGTGTGGTTCTGTCTACGATCCCCCGGCCGGGGAAGGCACACAACCGAAAGACCTTGCCGACACCAGCAGAAAGTTGACAATTCAACAAAATCCTGCCATGATTACATGCATAAGCATCTAATCCGGGCCGTTCCGGCCCCGCCGCAAGGAGACCCCCATGAGCATTGAACTCACCCCCGGCACCTGGACCCTGGACCCGGCCCACACCGAGGTCGGCTTCACCGTCCGCCACGCCGGCATCAGCAAGGTCCGCGGCCAGTTCACCGAGGCCGACGCCACCCTGGTAGTGGGCGGGACCCTGGCGGCCTCCTCCGTGCAGGCCACCGTCAAGACCGCCTCCTTCGACTCCAAGGACGACAACCGCGACGCCCACGTCAAGGGCGCCGAGTTCTTCGACGTCGAGCAGTACCCGGCCATGACCTTCACCGCGACCGGCGCCGAGGGCAGCCCGGAGCGGTTCAAGCTCACCGGGGACCTCACCATCAAGGACACCACCCTGCCGGTGACCTTCGACGTCGAGTTCGGCGGCATGGCCGTGGACCCCTTCGGCGCCACCCGCGCCGGGTTCTCCGCCACCGCGCAGATCTCCCGCAAGGCCTTCGGCATCACCTGGAACGCGGCGCTGGAGGCCGGCGGCGTGCTGGTCGGCGACAAGGTCACCATCAACGTCGACGCCGCCTTCGTCCTGCCCGCGGCCTGATTGATATGTCCCGGCCTGATCCTGGAGCAGGTAAGGCACCGTCCCGGACGGGGCTTGCCGGGCCGGCGCCTTACGACCCTCTGGGGGGAGGGTTGGCGGCCGCCGGTCCGGTGGCCGCCACTGTGACCGGAGCCTACGCCGGCCGGCTTGTAAAAACCTGATCGGCCGGCCCGGCGGTTCCTCCCCGAGACCTTGCCGGCAAACAGCGCCTGCTGCTTCCCCTGCGGCGAGCCGGATCCGCCCTGGCGGGCGCACCCGCCGGGTGCCCATCGAAGACGCAGTGCCACGGGCCTGCCGCCGGCGTTGTCCCCGCTTGTGGCCGCCGAACCCATGCGGCCCGCCTCCGGGTCCCGGAAGGCGCGGGGCGACGCGGACCGGCTCGGGCGGCTGCGAGGTGCGGGAGCAAAGCCGTCATCGTGTATATCTATTCGTAAGCATGCTGCATTATGTGGGAAACGTCAGGAGGAGGCACTCCTTCCCGAACAAGGAAAAGGGACAGCGGTGGGAGAGAGCTTTTCGGGACAGACCTTGCCCGCGCTCGTCGGGGGCCGCTACCGGCTCCAGGAACTGATCGGCCGCGGCGGCTCCGCGGCCGTCTACAAGGGGCAGGATGAAGTGCTGGGCCGGGACGTCGCCGTCAAAATCTTCCGTTCGGAAATCACCGACGCCGACGAGGTGCGGCGGCAGCAGGCCGAAATCGAGCTGCTGGCCGCCTTCAACCACCCCGGCCTGGTCACTCTCTACGACGCGGGGACGGAGAATTCTCCTTTGGGCGAACCCCGCGCCTACGCGGTAATGGAACTTGCCGGCGGTTCCGACCTGGGCCGCCGGCTGCGCCTGGGACCGCTCCCGTCCGCGGACGTAGCCCGGATCGGATCACAACTGGCCACGGCCCTTGAGTATGTCCACCTTCGCGGGGTGATCCACCGCGATATCAAACCCGCGAACATCGTGCTCTCGGTCAACGCGGACAGCGGTGAACCCAGGGCCAAGCTCATGGACTTCGGCATCGCCCGGGTCATCGAAGGAACCCGGCTCACTGCCACGGGCCAGACCGTCGGAACCGCGAACTACCTCAGCCCCGAGCAGGCCAAAGGCGAGGCACTGGGAACGCCCAGCGATATCTATTCGCTCGGCCTGGTCCTGCTGGAGTGCCTCACCGGGCGTGTCGAGTTCCCCGGCAGCCCGGTGGAGTCAGCCGTGGCCCGGCTGCAACGGCCCCCGCGGGTCCCGCCGGAACTGGGCCCGCGGTGGATGAAACTGCTCCGGGCGATGACCGCCATGGATCCGGCGCTCCGGCCCGGTGCCGGCGAGGCGGCGGCTGCCCTGGCCGGCCTCGTTGGCACGGGCCGGACGGCGGTTCCGTCCAGGACAGACACCGCGGCCCTGTCCGTCCAACCGCCCGTCCGCCCGAACCTTCTCCGCAGGCATGCCGCCTGGCTGCTCCCGGCGCTCGTGCTGCTCGCCGTCGCGGCGGTGCTTATTCCCGCACTCATGTCGCAGACCGGGCAGGGAGGGCATCCCATGCCGCAACCATCCCCGGAACTCACCGGAGGCCTGGAGGATCACATGCGCGAGCTCGAACGGAGCCTCATCCCGTGAAAACGCCCAGCCGCTGGCACCGTACCACCGCCGGAATGGCCGTCCTCGTGCTCAGCACCGGTACGGCGTGTGCAGGACCGCAGCCTGAGCTGACGGACGCCGCCGCCGAAAGGATGCAGTCCCGCGCCGCCGCCGTCCGCACGGCCGCTGCCGGCGGAGAGTACGAGGATGCGCTCACGGCCCTGGACGGACTCACCGGGGAACTCACCCGCGCCGCCGGGCAGGGGCAGGTCTCCTTCCCGCGCTACCAAAGCATCCAAGCCGCTGTGACTCAGTTGCGCCTGGACCTTAATGCGCGGCTGAAGCATGCGCGGCCCAAGGCCGCCTCACCAACACCGGCAGCGCCTTCTGCCAGTCCAGGGCCGCCTGCCCCAAGCGGGCCGGATGCCCCCGCCGTTCCTTCCCCGCTGCCTGCGACCGCTGAACCCCTACCCCAGCCGGCTGCGCCGGAACGCAGCAAGGAAAATCGCGGCAAAGGCGGGAGCGGAAACGGGAAAGCCGGGCAATCAAACGGCAAAGAGGGCAAAGGCCAGTCGAAAAACAAATAGGGACAGGCCCTCTCCGGCGCACCATGCGGCGGGGCGCACCCGCACCGCCAGTTCCGGTCCCCTCACCTGGCGGCCAACCGGCCGTCGGAGCGTCTTATCGCCGGGCCGCCCGGGCGAAGCCGGCCTTTTTATGAACCGCTAGCCCTGGCGCTTGGCATAGTCGGCGTATCCCTGCCAGTCAATGATCACGCATTGCTCGTCGCCGACCACCCAGGCGTCGTGGCCGGGCGGGACGGACATATAGTCCCCGGCGACGAACTCGTTCTCCTCGCCGTCGTCCATGACGACCTTGAGCCGTCCGGACAGGACATAGCCGGCGTGCGCGGCCTGGCAGCTGTCCGTTCCGGCAATCGGCTTGACGTGCTTGGACCACTGCCAGCCGGGTTCGAAAACGGCCCTGCCGACGCCACCGGCCTCGACGTTGACCAGGTCGAGCCGGCCCTTTCCGTCCTCAAAGGGCCGGGTTTCTTCGGGTTCGTTCAGACTCTTGCGGACCATGCCTGCCATCGGGATCTCCTTTGAACCGCGTCACGGTAGGTCCCAGTATGGAAGCAGAGCGCGGGCCGGTCAACGATTCCCCTCCTGCCCCGCCCGGACCCGGGCAGGGACTTCGGTCAGAGGATCCGGATCGGCTGCCGTCCCTAGCCGCGGGTGAAGGTGCCCAGCCCGGTCTGGTCGTAGTAGTCGAGCCGGACGCCGGACGCCCGGCCGCCGTTGCCGACTTCGAAGATGGCCCCGGCCAGGCCGTTGGCATTCTCGCCGATGGTCTCGAAGCTGAAGGTGTCGCCGTCGAAATGCGTCAGGCCGAACGTCGTGGGTTTGTCCTCCGGGCCCAGCCTCATGGCCAGCGCCCCGTTGTCCTCGGCGACGGCAAGCGGGCCGTAATAGGGGTTGGCGTACCCGCCCGTGTAAGCGCTGTTCGCCCGCGCCGGCCTGGGATGGGCCGGACGCTTCGAATAGTCGACCTCCGGCTTGTCCGCCTCGTCCATCTGCCGGAACACCTCGGCGGTGAACGCCAGCCAGTCCACCGTCGGGGTCCCGTGCTGGGCGGTATCGAAGAACTCCGCGCCGATGGCCTCGGGAATGCCCTGCGGCCGCCCGTTGGTCAGGACCACAATGCCCAGCTGCTCGCCCGGCAGCAGCAGCACCGAGGTCGCGGCGCCGAGGTTGAAGGCACCGGAGTGTCCGAGCTGGAGCCGGGCCTGGTCGTCGTAGGACACGTTCCAGCCCAGGCCGTAGAAGCGGGCCCGGGCCAGCGGGGTGGCCGGCGGTCCCATGATCATCTGCGGCGCGTGGGTGGCCAGCAGGGCGTCCTCGTCGATGACCTGCCGGCCCTCGTAGCGGCCGTTGCCCAGCTGCAGCCGGATCCACCGGGCCAGGTCGCGCACCGAGGAGCTGGCCCCGCCGGCGGGTGCTTCCGCATCGGCGTCGCGGACGTATTTGGCCTCCCACTTCCTATTTCCCACCGGCACATGGATCAGCGCCTTGTTTACGGCCTTCTCGTAGTCCGCGTGGCGGTAGGTCGAGGCCTCCATGCCGAGGGGTTTGAACAGGATCTCCTCGGCCAGGTCCTCCCACGGCACCCCCATTGCGTCGGCGGCCGCCTGCCCGCCCTCGGTGTAGCCGAAGTTGCTGTAGTTGTAACTGGACCGGAACGGATCCAGCGGCTGCCGGTCGAGGTGGGCGAGGATGTAGGAGCGGTCGAAGCCGAGGTCCTCCAGCAGGTCCCCGGCCCCGGTGTGCAGCCCGCTGCGGTGCGACATCAGATCCTCGAACGTGGCATGGCGGGTCACGTACGGATCCTTGAGCGCGAACTTCGGATTGTGGCGGATCACCGGGTCCGCCCAGGCGGCCTTCTTCCGGCCCACCACCCCGGCCACCACGGTGGAGGCCAGGGGTTTGGACACGGACGCGAGCTGGAACACCGTGTCGGCGTCGACCGTCTCCGGCCGGCCGGCCTTGCGCACCCCGAAGCCCCGGGAGTACAGGACCCGGTCCCGGTAGACCACGGCCACGGCAATCCCGGGCACCCCCGTGGTTTCCATGGCGTGGTTGACCGACCCGTCGAGCCCGGCCAGGGCGACGTCGACCTTCCGCCGGTCCAGCAGCGGCGGGACGTGCGGCGGCGGCGCCGGCAGCAGCGACGCCGCC
>NZ_JBHTML010000065.1:0-20134 GCF_042679445.1 Arthrobacter sp. GCM10027362 | reverse complement strand
GCCGGCGGCCGCGGCGACGGCGTCGCGGACGGCTGCATCGCGCATGATCCGGCGGCTGCGCAGCGCCACCCGGGCGGGGTCGTCCACCCTCAGGATGCTGCCGCCGGCTTCCTTGGCCGCCTTGATTTTCTCCACGGCGGCCGTCCGCTCCGGGGCGTGCTGCCGGTAGCGGGTTTCGGTGGCCGCGATGACCTCCGGTGGCACGATCATGGCAGTCCCTTCCCGTTACGCCGCCGATGCCCGGACCAGCCCCGAGCCGACGTCCAGCGGATCGGCCGCCGCGGCCAGTCCGGTAAAAGTGCCGGAGGCGACCAGCCTTGCCGTCAGACGGACCGGGTTCAGCGGTCCACGCTGGGCCAACTGTTCGGCCCGGAGCGCCGCCACACCCGCCACATGGGGAGTGTCCATGCTGGTGCCGCTGATGGTCCTGGTCCCGCCGCCGTGCCAGGCGCTGGTGATCTTGACGCCGGGGGCGGCAACCGTGGCCCGGGTGTTGGAGAACGGCGCGACGGCCAGCCCGTCAGGCCCCTGGCCCAGCGCGGCCACCGAAATCACGCCGCTGCCGCCGTTGGGTCCGCCGAGCACCTTGCCGATCAGCGCCTCGGCGATTCCCGGTGCCGCGCCGATCCGCTGGCCGTTGAGGTTCCGGCCGAAGATGGTTCCCCCGCAGTGCGTGCCGTGGCCGTTGTCGTCGTCGGTGTTCCTGGCCCCGGTGAAGGGGGAGGCATCGGCCCCCACCGCGGCCACCCCCCAGGCCGGCCCGTCCGAGGCCGCTTCGGCGCCCGGGCCGGCAAAGGGATCCCGGGTGGCACCAAAGGCCGGTGCCCGCAGGACGACGGTTTTTTCAGCGATCGGATCGGCCATGACCTGGTCCTTGGGTGTCCTTGGGTGGTGTTCGCAGTCTGCGGGCTTCAGTTTCCGCGGCCGGCGTTACAACACCGTTACAGCCGCGGCTGTGCGGCGGACCGCGCAGGGGCCTGCCGCCGCGGTTGGGATAACCTAGATCCGTGACTTACGAGATTGAGATTGGCCGTGGTAAACGTGGGCGCCGTGCCTACTCCCTGGACGATGTGGCCATCGTCCCGTCCCGCCGGACGCGGGATCCCAAGGATGTCTCCGTCTCCTGGCAGATCGACGCCTACATGTTCGAGACCCCGGTGCTGGCCGCCCCGATGGACTCGGTGATGTCCCCGGCCACCGCGATCGCCATGGGCAAGCTGGGCGGCCTCGGCGTGCTCAACCTCGAGGGCCTGTGGACCCGCTACGAGGATCCGCAGCCGCTGCTGGATGAAATCGTGGGCCTGAGCGAGGAGAACTTCAGCCCGGCGGCCACCCGGCGCATGCAGGAAATCTATGATGCCCCGGTCCAGCCCGAGCTGATCACCTCGCGCCTGGCCGAGATCCGCGAGGCCGGTGTCACGGTCGCCGGTTCGCTGACCCCGCAGCGTACCCAGGAGTTCTACAAGACGGTGCTCGCCGCCGGCGTGGACATCTTCGTCATCCGCGGCACCACCGTCTCGGCCGAGCACGTCTCCAAGGAGCACGAGCCGCTGAACCTCAAGCAGTTCATCTACGAGCTGGACGTGCCGGTGATTGTCGGCGGCGCCGCCGGCTACACCCCTGCCCTGCACCTGATGCGCACCGGCGCGGCCGGCGTGCTGGTCGGCTTCGGCGGCGGGGCGACGACGACGAGCTGCCGCGCCCTGGGCATCCATTCGCCCATGGCTTCGGCCATTTCCGACGTGGCCGCGGCCCGGCGCGACTACCTGGACGAGTCCGGCGGCCGCTACGTGCACGTGATTGCCGACGGCGGTGTGGGCTACAGCGGCGACATCGTCAAGGCGGTGGCCATGGGCGCGGACGCGGTGATGCTCGGTTCGGCCCTGGCCCGCGCCGAGGAGGCTCCCGGCCGCGGCTGGCACTGGGGCATGGAGGCCCACCACGGCGAGTTGCCGCGCGGCGACCGCGTACGGGTCGGCACCGTAGGTCCGCTGCAGGAAGTCCTGCACGGTCCCTCGCACCATACGGACGGCACCTCCAACCTGATCGGGGCGCTGCGCCGCTCCATGGCCACTACCGGATACTCGGACCTGAAGGAATTCCAGCGCTGCGAAGTGGTGCTGTCCCCGCTGGCAGGCCGCGACTGAGCGCGGCGGAGGCCCACCCAGCCATGGACGCCGGTGCACTGAGCCCGCAGGACCGGGAGGACACCCTGGCTGCCCTGCGCGCTACCGCCGGGCGCGGCCGGGAACTGGACATCCTGATTGTCGGCGGCGGCGTGGTCGGCGCCGGGGCGGCGCTGGACGCGGCCACCCGCGGGCTGGACACCGCGATTGTGGAGGCACGGGACTGGGCCTCCGGGACCTCCTCCCGCTCCTCCAAGCTCATTCACGGCGGCCTGCGCTACCTGGAGATGCTGGACTTCGCGCTGGTGCGCGAGGCCCTGCAGGAGCGGGGCCTGCTGCTGGAACGGATCGCTCCGCACCTGGTCCGCCCGGTCCCGTTTATGTACCCGCTGACCAAGCGGTTCATCGAACGTCCCTACGTGGGTGCCGGCGTCGCCCTCTACGACATCATGGCGGCGGCCCAGGACCACGGCCGGGGGGTGCCCCTGCACAAGCACCTGACCCGGCGCGCCATGCTGCGGGCGGCCCCGAGCCTGAAGGACGATGCCTTCGTCGGAGCCATCCGGTACTACGACGCCCAGGTGGACGACGCCCGCCTGGTGGTCAACCTGGTCCGCACCGCCGCGGCCTACGGGGCGCGGGCGGCCAACCGGCTGAAGGTGGTCAACTTCCTGCGCGAGGGCGAACGCGTCGTCGGTGCCCGGGTGTCCAACCAGGAGGACGGCACCGAATTCGACATCCACGCCAAGCAGGTGGTCAACGCCACCGGCGTCTGGACCGATGAAACCCAGGCCATGGTCACCGACCGCGGCCAGCTCAAGGTCCGCGCCTCCAAGGGCATCCACCTGGTGGTGCCGCGGGACCGCTTCCAGTCCACCGTCGGCCTGATCCTGCGCACCGAGAAGTCGGTCCTGTTCGTGATCCCCTGGGGCCGGCACTGGATCATCGGCACCACGGACACGGACTGGAACCTGGACAAGGCGCACCCGGCCGCCTCCTCGAAGGACATCGACTATCTCCTGGAGCACGTGAACCGCGTGCTCAAGCGCCCGCTGACCCGGGAGGACGTCGAAGGCGTGTATGCCGGACTGCGGCCGCTGCTGGCCGGCGAGAGCGACTCCACGGCCAAGCTCTCCCGGGAGCACGTGGTGGCGCACCCGGTGCCCGGGCTCGTCGTCGTTGCCGGCGGCAAGTACACCACCTATCGGCTGATGGCCCGGGATGCCGTCGACGAGGCGGTCCGCACCCTGGACGAGCGGGTGGCAAGCAGCTGCACCGAAAACATTCCGCTGCTCGGTGCCGACGGCTTCCAGGCCAACTGGAACAAGCGCAGCCGCCTGGCCGAACGTGCCGGAGTGCACGTGGCCCGGGTGGAGCACCTGCTCAACCGCTACGGTTCGCTCGCGGACGAGGTGCTGGCGCTCATTGCCCGGCAGCCGGAGCTGGCCGAACCGCTGCCGGGGGCGGACGACTATCTGCGCGCCGAGGTGGTCTACGCCGCTACGCACGAGGGCGCCCGGCACATCCACGACGTGCTCACCCGCCGCACCCGGATCTCCATCGAAGCCTGGGACCGCGGGGTCTCGGCGGCGCCCGTGGTGGCGGAGCTGATGGCCCCGCTGCTGGGTTGGAGCCGGGCCCAGGTGGACCGGGAGGTGCGGCACTACCTGGCCCGGGTGGACGCGGAACGGCTGAGCCAGGAACAGCCCGACGACGTTTCCGCGGACAGTGCCCGGTTGGGCGTGGAAGACATCGTCCCGCTGGCCTGAGGCAGTCCGGTCCCCGGCCAGGGACGCCGGCTGAAAGCGCTCTTCCGGCCGGGGCAGTTTCGTTTTCTACAAGGGCACGAAGTAGGGTTAACGGGTGCTGAAAACCGCCCTCAAGCCCCGGTGGATCGCGGCGCTGGTCTTTGCGCTCGCCCTTTCCTGGGTCTTTGTGCTGCTGAGCCAGTGGCAGTTTTCCGCCTCCCGGAGCGAGGCTCCGCCCCCGCCGGCCGCCACCGAAACCGTGCGCCCGCTCACCGAGGTCTTCACCCCCGGGGTGCCGATGACAGCGGCGACGGCGGACCAGATGGTCTCCTTCACCGGCAGCTTTGTCCCGGGCAAGCAGGTCCTGGTGCGCAACCGTCTCCACGACGGCGACAAAGGCTACTGGGTGGTGGCGGCCTTCGCCGTCGACGGCGTGAAGAACCAGACCGGCGAACAGGTCATGATCCCGGTGGTCCGCGGCTGGGTCGCCGCACCCGGCGACGCCGAACCGGCCCCCGCGGGCCGGGCCGCGGTCGTTGGACGCCTGCTGCCAACCGAGGCGCCCCAGCCCGAGCGGCCGGTCCCGGGTCAGGTGCCCACGCTGTCCGTGGCAGAGCTGGTCAACTTGTGGGACATGCCCGGCTATTCGGGCTTCGTTGCCGGCATCCGGCTCGGGCTCGACGGCGCCGCCCCGGACACCGGAACGGCGGGCACGAAGCTGGTCCCGGTCCAGGTGGGCCCGCAGCCGCAGGAAACCCCGGTGAACTGGCTGAACATCTTCTACGCGGTGGAATGGATTGTCTTCGCCGGCTTCGCGGTCTTCCTCTGGTGGCGGCTGGTCGCGGACGACTACCGGCGCCAGCAGGAAGCGCTCGAGGATGCCGCCGCTGCCACCCTGCAGCCGGAGACCGGTCCCGGCACCGACGACAACCAGACGACGACCCGATAGACAGAGGTAACCAAGTGAGCGAAACTGCCCCGAACCAGGCCCGGCCGGCCGCCAAGCGGCGCTACGGCGGAACCCACGCCCAGATCCGGTCCGCGCTGACCTTCTACAAGGCCACCTCCTACATCACGGGTGTGATGTTGCTCCTGCTGTGCGCAGAGATGGTCATGCGCTACGGGTTCAACCTGTTCCTGTTCGCCGGCGGCACCAACACGGTGACCGGGGACGCGTTCGGCTTCGGCTTCGCCCAGGCCGAGCCGGCCGCGGTGGACGGCGGGGTGAACCTGTCGATCGCCGTGCTGATAGCCCACGGCTGGCTGTACGTGCTCTACCTGATGGCGGATTTCCGCCTGTGGTCGCTGATGCGCTGGCCGTTCACGCGCTTCGTCCTGATCGCCCTGGGCGGGGTTGTCCCGTTCCTGTCCATCATCCTGGAGCGCCGGGTGCACCGCCAGGTCGAGGAGGACCTGGCCAGCCACCCGGAGGCCGCGAAGCGCTACTGACGCGCCGCCTGCACCCCGGCAGGCCGGCCGCAGGCGGCGTCCGGCCGCTGCGCCGCCCAAGGTGCGAGCACCGGTACGCGCCGACTATCCTGTATT
Organism: Arthrobacter sp. GCM10027362; assembly: GCF_042679445.1. Lineage (NCBI taxonomy): Bacteria > Bacillati > Actinomycetota > Actinomycetes > Micrococcales > Micrococcaceae > Arthrobacter > Arthrobacter sp. GCM10027362. Next base: position 14,715 of record NZ_JBHTML010000065.1, on the reverse strand, counting down.
GGTGACTAATCCCCCCGCCATGGACCACAGGCCCGTTCTTGTTGTGGACTACGGGGCCCAGTACGCGCAGCTGATTGCCCGGCGCGTGCGCGAGGCCAACGTCTACTCCGAAATTGTTCCGCATACCTACACCACCGAGCAGCTGCTGGCCAGGAATCCGGCCGCCATCATTCTGTCGGGCGGCCCTTCCAGCGTTTATGCCGACGGTGCCCCGAGCGTGGGCGCCGACCTGTTCGAGGCCGGTGTGCCGGTGCTGGGCATCTGCTACGGCTTCCAGGCCATGGCCGCGGCCTTGGGCGGCAAGGTTGCCCGGACCGGGCTGCGGGAATACGGTGCGACCACGGCGACGGCGGTGGGGGAGGTCCGCTCCATCCTCGAAGGCACCCCGGCCAGCCAGAACACCTGGATGAGCCACGGGGACTCCGTGCAAGAGGCGCCCGAAGGGTTCGACGTGCTGGCGAGCACCGCCGGGGCCCCGGTGGCTGCGTTCGCCAACGAGTCCAAGGCCCTGTACGGCGTGCAGTGGCACCCGGAGGTCAAGCACTCGGCGTACGGCCAGGCCGTGCTGGAGAACTTCTTGTTCAAGGGCGCCAAACTGGAACCGAACTGGACCACCGGCAACATCGTGGAGGAGCAGGTCGAGCGCATCCGCGCACAGGTTGGTGATTCCCGGGTGATCTGCGGGCTCTCCGGCGGCGTGGACTCCGCCGTCGCCGCGGCCCTGGTGCAGCGTGCCGTCGGCGACCAGCTGACCTGTGTCTTTGTGGACCACGGACTGCTGCGCGAGGGCGAAGCCGAACAGGTCGAACGCGATTTCGTCGCCGCCACCGGGGTTAAGCTGCACGTGGCCAACGAGCAGGAGCGCTTCCTGAACGCCCTGGCCGGAGTCACGGATCCGGAGACCAAGCGCAAGATCATCGGCCGCGAATTCATCCGCGCCTTCGAGGCGGCGGAGAAGGCCGTCCTGGCCGAGGCCGCCGCCGAGGGCGGACAGGTGAAGTTCCTGGTCCAGGGCACGCTCTATCCCGATGTTGTCGAATCCGGCGGCGGCGAGGGCGCGGCGAACATCAAGAGCCACCACAACGTGGGCGGCCTGCCGGAGGACCTGCAGTTCGAACTGGTAGAGCCACTGCGCACGCTGTTCAAGGACGAGGTCCGCGCCGTCGGCCGCCAGCTGGGCCTGCCGGCCGAAATCGTCGGCCGGCAGCCGTTCCCCGGACCCGGCCTGGGCATCCGGATCATCGGCGAGGTCACCGAGGACCGGCTGGCCCTGCTGCGCAAGGCGGACGCGATTGCCCGCGCCGAGCTGACCGCCGCCGGGCTGGATGACGAGGTCTGGCAGATGCCGGTGGTGCTGCTGGCCGACGTCCGCAGCGTGGGCGTCCAGGGCGACGGCCGCACCTACGGGCATCCGATCGTGTTGCGCCCGGTTTCCTCCGAGGACGCCATGACTGCCGACTGGTCCCGCCTGCCGTACGACTTGCTGGCCCGTATTTCCAGCCGGATTACCAACGAGGTGGACGGAGTCAACCGCGTGGTGCTCGACGTAACGAGCAAGCCGCCGGGAACCATCGAGTGGGAGTAGCCGCTCGGGAGGCCGCAGCTGCGCGGGCCCGTGCCGGGGTCGGCCGGCAATTTGGCCGCGGCAGTGTTGCGGTCTCCCGATTGGCTTTTGCGATCGGATAGTTTGAAAGACATGCCTATCTGGTCGAGGTTCTTGTCCGCGAGTGAAGAAAAGGGGGCAGCCGTGCCGGATCCACAGGGCGGGGTCGCCGGCGATGTCCTGGCGTCGTGGCTCCAGCAGCTCGGCCGCCACGCCGGCTCGGATACGCTCCTGCAGTTCGTCCCGACGCCGACGAACAGCATCGACCTGACCCACGCCCATCCGTCCGGGCTGACCCAGCTGCTGACCACCCGGCGCACGCGCCTGTCCACGCTGCTGCGCGAACCCGGCCAGTATGCGGCGGCCATGAAGACCGCGCGCAGCCTGCGCGCTAGGATCGTCGAACTGGGCACCGAGCGCGGGATCGACGTCGGCTATCTTGCCGCCGGGACGGCCACCTGGCGGGTCGCCGGTGCGGGCCGGTCCGAATCCCTCACCGCGCCGGTGATGCTCGCCCCGGTGGCCCTGACCGTCCGCCCCACCCAGGACGACTACGAACTCCAGCTGACCGAGCGGGCCAGGCTCAATCCGGCCCTGGTGCGGCATCTGACCGCCGAGCAGGGCCTGGCCTTCGACGCCGATGCGGTGGCCCGGCTGGCCTACAGCACGGCGCGCTTCGACCCGCACCCGGTGCTGGAGTGCCTGCGCCAGCTGACCGCGGAGGTGCGCGGGATGAACATCGAGCACCACCTGCTGGTGTCCACCTTCGCCGACCTGGCGGACGTTTCGGGCGCCGTGGGTCTGCGGGCCGACCATCCGGTGCTCAATGCGCTGATCGCCGCAGACCTCGACCCGGAAGGGCCCGGTACGGTTTCGGCGCCGTCCGTGAATCTCCCCCCGCTCGACGAGCGCGCGCCGCAGGACGAGTTCCTGGTGCTGGACGCGGACGCGGCCCAGCAGGATGTGCTGGACCTGGTCCAGGCCGGGCACTCCCTGGTGGTTTCCGCGCCGCCGGGCACCGGCCAGACCCAGACCGCGATCAACGCCGCGGCGCTGCTGGCACGCCAGGGCAGGAACGTCCTGGTGGTGGCCGAGCGGCGGGCTGCCCTGAACCAGTTCGTCCAGCAGCTGGGCGCGCTCAAGCTTGGTTCCCTGGTGCTGCAGCTGAATGCGAACATCACCAGCCAGCAGCTGCGGGACCAGCTCATCCGGGCCATTTCGCGCAACGAGAAGGCAACCGAACCGCAGCTGCAGAAGCTTCATGCCACCTTGACCGACCATCGACACAAGCTGCTGGACCATGTGAAGTCCCTGCACAATGTGCGCCGGCGCTGGAACTGCTCCCCGTACCAGGCCATGCAGTCTTTGGCACGCCTGACCTCGCTGGATCCGGCGCCGGCGACCACGGTGCGCCTGAAGCGCTCGGTCCTGGACAGCATCACGGACCGGACCGAACTGGCCGTCCGGCTCAAGCGGGCCGCCGAGCTCGGCAGCTTCAGCAAGGCTTCCACCGCGAGCCCCTGGTTCGGGTCGAAACTGCTCAACCGCAAGGAGACCGAGGACGCGCACCAGCTCGCCGTGGATCTGGAGCGCGACCTTCCCAAGCTGCGCGAGCGGATGGCCGCCGTGGCCGAGCATTCCCAGATTGCCTTGGGCGGCAGCTTCGGCCAGTGGGGTGAACAGCTTGAGCTGCTGGTGGCCGTGCGGGAAAGTCTGGACAAGTTCACCCCGGATATCTTCGACCGCCCCGTCACCGACCTGATCTCGGCCACCGCCCCGTCCGCCTGGCGCCGCGAGCGGGGCATCGAGATGAGCTCGATCACCCGCTCACGGCTGCGCCGCGTGGCCAAGGAGTATGTCCGTCCCGGGGTGCACATTGCCGATCTGCACGAGTCGCTGGCCCAGGTGCAGGCGCAGCGGGCCAAGTGGAGCACCTACGCGACGACGCAGCGCCATCCCGCGGTCCCCACCGGATTGGCGGATCTGAGCAACTTCTACCGGAACATGCACCGGAAGCTGCGCCGGCTCTCCGGGGTGCTGGCCGAGCAGGCCCCCGGACAGGGGCTCGCGGACCTGGACTACGAGGCCCTGCTCAAGCGCCTGAAGACGCTGGTGAGGGACAAGCAGACACTGGTGACGCTGCCGGAACGGACGCTGCTGCTGGAGCAGATGCGCGGCCACGGTCTGGGCGAGCTGCTGGACGATCTGGCGGCCCGGGAGGTCGGAGCCGACTGCGTGGAGGCGGAGCTGGAACTGGCCTGGTGGCAGTCGACCCTCGAAGCCATGATCAGCGGGGACGATTACCTGGCGATGACCGACGGCGCCAACCTGCGCAAGATCGAGGCCGTGTACCGGCTGGCCGACAATGCCCATATTGCTTCCGGGGCCGCCAGGCTGCGGTGGGAGCTGGCCGGGAACTGGCGGCGGTCGATCAAGAAGCATCCGGTGGCCGCCGAGAGCCTGAAGACATTGCTGAAGGCCGGCGAGCCGACCCTGAACACCCTGGCGGAGCAGTCCGGGGAACTCATTCCGGCGCTGATGCCGGTGTGGGCGGCCTCGCCCCTGGTGCTGTCCTCGGTGCTGCCGGCCGCCAAGACCTTCGACGCGGTGATCATCCTGGATGCGGAATCCACGAGCCTGCAGTCGGCCATCGGCGCGATGGTCCGCGCGTCCCAGGTCATTGCCTTTGGCGACGGCCGGCTGGGCGTGCCCCAGCCCTTCGAAGTGAACGTGGACCTGTCCGGGGCTCCGGTGACCGGACCGGAGCAGCAGGGGGAACCGCTCACCAGCGCCTTCGAGGCCCTCGCCCGGGTGCTGCCCGTGAAGGCCCTGACAACGGCCTACCGTGCGGTGGATCTGGAACTGACAAAGTATCTCGGCGCGGAGTTCTACGACGGGGACCTGACCCGCCTGCCGTCGGCGGCGGCGATCACCGGTTCCGAGGCCCTGACGGTGGAATACATCGCGGACGGAACCGGGCTTCCCGGCGCCGGCCACGAGGCCGTGGAGAGCGTGCCGGCGGAAATCGGCCGGGTGGTGGACCTGGTCTTCGAGCATGCGCGTCTGCGCTCGGCGCGCTCGCTGGCCGTCGTCACCGCCAATGCCCGGCACGCGGCGAAAGTCGCCGAAGCCGTGCGGCAGCGGCTGGCCGCGGCCCCGGACGCGGCAGCGTTCTTCGGACCCGGCCCGGAGCCCTTCCATGTGGTCCCCGTGGAACGTGCCGCCGGCCTGGTCCGCGACGATGTGGTCTTTTCCCTGGGCTACGGGCGCACCCCGCACGGTCGGGCGGTGCACGATTTCGGTCCGCTGTCCGGTCCCCAGGGCCGCAGCCACTTCCTGACGGCCATGACCCGCGCCCGCAGGACTTTGCGGGTGCTTACCTGTTTCCGGCCCGAAGATCTCGATGCCACGCGCCTGGGCAGCGGCGCGGTGGATTTCTACCGGTTGATCACGCAAGGGCTTGGCGACTCGACAGGCTTTGCGAACAGGCCGTCCCCGGGCTTTGACGACGCCCTCGTGTCCGATCTGGTGGAGCGGGTGCGTGCCCGCGGGGCCCGGGTGCGCGACCATTACGAGGGCGACATTGACATCGTTGCCGCGCCGCTGCTTCCGGAGGATGATCCGGCCATGCCCGTGGCGCTGAACTCGGACGGCACCCGGCAGTATCTGCAGATGTCCGTACGGGAACGCAGCCGCCTGAGGCCGCAGTTCCTGGAACGGCTCGGCTGGCGGCCGCTGACGCTGTGGACCATCGAGGTGTTTACCGACCCCGACAAGTGCGCCGACCTGATTGGAGGATACTTGGGACTGGAGGAACCCGCGAAGGCGGGTGGCGAAGCCGGCACCGCCCGGCCGGAACGGCCGGAACGGCCGGCACGTCGGGCCGACGGCGCGGCTGCAGGATCGTCGGCACCGGTGCAGTCCGAGGCGCCCGGGCCGGCAGCCGAACCTGCCGCCGGGACCGGCGCAAATGCCGGAGTCCCGTCCGGCTCCGGACAACCGGCGCCGGCCGGGACCCCCGGCGGGGCTCCGGCCGAGCAGGAGACGGGCCGCCACGCGAAGCATTCGTTGCACGGCGGGAGCGTGATCCCAACCAAGGCTGCCGAGGATGACCCGCGGACTTGGGGCGATACCCACCATGACCGGGATGCCTGGCTGAAGGAGCAGCGCCCGCCGCACTGGGGCTGAACCCTGCTACCCGACGAGCACCAGGTACACCTGGCCCCGGCTGGAGGAACTGGCCAGGGCCGTGGCTTCGGCCGGAGAGGCGGCAACCACCACCAGCCCCGCTGACGGCGTGCTGTCCAGCAGGCCTGCTGCCGCGGTGGCGCCGTCGGCCTTCCACAGCACCGGAACGCTCCGGGCCAGCACCGTCGAGGCTGCCGGCTGTTCGAAGCCGTTGCCGCTGCTGAGCACGATGTCCACGAGTTGTCCGGGGTTGACCAGTTGGACCGTGGAGGGATCGGCCGGCCGCACGGGCACCGCAACGGTGCCGGGCGGGCTGCCGGTGAGCAGACCCGGACCCACCAGCGAGGTATCCAGCACAGGGGAGCCGGCCCGCAGCGCCGAGGCCAGCCTGCGGCCGAGCAGGTCCGCGGGAACGGCGGTGGAGCCGGCAGGCCCGGCGGCCGCAGGGTGCGCGTGCACGGCCAGGTGCGCCGCAGAAAGGACAGTGCCCGCCGGCAGGTCCTCGGCCGCAACAACGACGGGGACGGTGGAAAGGGGCGCAGGGCTCAGCGCCTGGACGGCCAGACCGGCCGCGGCGCACAGCAACAGCGCCGCCAGCAGCCGGTGATGCCGGCGTACCAGCCGGCGCAAGAAGCGGAGTGGGCCTGCCCGGCCCGGGGTTTGTCCGTGCATGCAGCCACGCTAGGCCGTACTGCTGCCCGCATGGTAGGGAACGGGACGCCGCTGTGGACAGTGCGGGGCCGGGGAACCCGGTGGAGGAAGGAAGCGGGCCGTGAAGGACCCGCGCGAAGAGTCAGCTCCTCAGCTGGCCGCCGCGGCAGGGGCGGGAGCAGCAGCGGGGGCGGCAGCGGGGGCCGCCGGCGTCTCGGGCTTGGCGGCCGGGACCGTGCTGGTGCTCTTGGAATCGCGCGAATCGGTGCGGTAGAAACCCGAACCCTTGAACACCACGCCGACGCTGGTGAACTTCTTGCGCAGAGTGCCGCCGCATTCGGGGCAGACGGTCAGCGAGTCGTCGCTGAAGGACTGCTGGATATCGAAGGCATGGCCGCAGGCTTTGCATGCGTAGGCGTAGGTTGGCACTCTGGATCCTCCTCAACATTGATCCTGGAAACGATCATGAAGCCGTGCCGGCTGGCCGCGCAGGCTGGCACTCGACGGCTCCGAGTGCTAATTCTACACCGTCTGCGCTGTCCGGCTGGAATTGCCGGCGTCGAACCACGTCCAGGCCTCGTCGGTGACCGCTCCATCCAGCGGAATGTCCAGCGGCGTGGACTCGAAGGTCCCGACGGGAACGAGTTCGTGGCGGTAGACGACACCTACCGTCCGCGGCCGTTTCTCCTGCCGGGCCAGCGCCCCCAGGAAACGGTCGTAGTACCCGCCGCCCTGGCCCAGCCGGTTGCCGGCATGGTCGATGGCCAGCCCCGGGGCCAGGATCAGCGGCACACCGGCCATAATGCTGCGGTCGAACCGCTCTCCGACGGGCTCGTCCACCCATGCCCGCGGGCTGCGGGCCAGCGGCACGCCCTCGTACCAGCGGGCCCAGCTCAACTGGTAATGCGGTTCGCACACCGGAACGATGACTTCGTAGCCGGCACGCACCATGCCGGGCAGCAGGAGGGCCGTGGAAGGCTCGGATCCTACGGAAAGATAGGCGGCCACGGTCGAGCCCGGCTCGATGCCCAGGCTCGGCAGGGCCGAGAGGACGACGTCGGCCAGGCCTGCGGCTGCGGCTCTGCGGGCCTGCGCATCCAGCGCGGCCCGCTGCTGCCGGAAGCGGGTGCGGACCGCCTCCTTGTCAGTCTTGTCGATGGCTGTCATGCATGTCCTCCCCGTCGCGGATCCGTCTCGGAACACATTGGAACACAGCCGGGCGAACCGGGACCAATACCGGGAAATTATCCCGAAACCGGGAATCGCCGGTTTCCGTGGGTACTCTTGGGATATGAAGACTGGAAAAACTATACGTAAAGCAGTCATTCCCGCTGCGGGGCTGGGCACCCGTTTCCTTCCCGCCACCAAGGCGATGCCGAAGGAAATGCTCCCCGTGGTGGACAAGCCGGCCATCCAGTACGTGGTCGAGGAGGCCGTGCGGGCAGGCCTGGACGACATCCTCATGATCACCGGACGTAACAAACGTCCGCTGGAGGACCACTTTGACCGGGTGCCGTTCATGGAACAGACGCTGGAAGACAAAGGCGACTTCGATAAGCTGGCCGCTGTCCGGAAGGCCTCATCCCTGGCGGACATCCATTACCTTCGGCAGGGGGACCCCAAGGGGCTGGGCCACGCGGTGTGGTGCGGCCGGCAGCACGTCGGAGACGAGCCGTTCGCGGTCCTGCTGGGCGACGACCTTATCGACGAGCAGGACGAACTGCTGACCGAGATGATGAAGGTCCAGGCCCGGACCCACGGCTCCGTGGTTGCGCTGATGGAGGTCGAACCTTCCGAGATCAGCGCCTACGGCTGCGCCGACGTATCGGCCGTCGACGGGGACGGCTATGTCAAAATCAACCAGCTGGTCGAGAAGCCTTCCGCGGAGGAAGCCCCGTCCAACCTCGCGGTGATCGGCCGCTACGTCCTGCATCCGAGCGTTTTCGAGGTGCTGGAGCAGACGCCCCCCGGCCGCGGTGGAGAGATCCAGCTTACCGACGCCCTGCAGACACTGGCTGCCCGCGATGGCGAGGGCGGGGGCGTCTACGGCGTCGTTTTCCGTGGCCGCCGCTTCGACACCGGGGACAAGCTCAGCTATCTCAAGGCCGTGTTGACCATCGCCGTCGAGCGCGAGGATATCGGCGAGGAGCTGCGTCTGTGGCTCAAGGAGTTCACCGCCGGCGCCACGGACTGATCCTGTCGGCGATGGTGCTGGGTTCGGACTTCTGGCCGGTCACCCTCGAATGCGGCGACTTGGTGCTCCGCCCCATCTTGCGTCGGGACAAGCGCGAGTGGTCTCAGGTGCGGCAGTACAACGCCGAGTGGCTGGCGCCGTGGGAGGCATCCAACCCCCAGCCCGGGGGGCGGCTGCCGTCCTTCGGCGAGATGGTGCATTCGCTCAACCAGCAGGCGCGGCAGGCCACGGCGCTGCCCTGGCTGATCACCGAACGCCGGCCGAGTCTGCCCAAACCCGTCCTCGTGGGCCAGCTGACCGTCTCCAGCATTGTCTGGGGCTCGGCCATGATGGCGACCCTGGGCTACTGGGTGGACCGGCGCTGCGCCGGCAGGGGAATTGCCCCGACTGCCGTCGCCATGGCCACGGATCACTGCTTCGGTGTCCTGGGGCTGCACCGCATGGAAATCAACATCCGGCCCGAGAACGCGCCCAGCCTGCGTGTGGTCGAGAAGCTGGGGTTCCGCCCCGAATGCCTCCGGCCGCGTTACCTGCATATCAACGGCGAGTGGGCGGACCACCGCAGCTTCGCCCTGACCGCCGAGGAGGTGCCGGGCGGGCTCCTGGAGCGCTGGCTGCGCGAGGGCGATCAATCGGCGAAGGCACCATAGCAAGCAGTTGTGATATTCCCGTTATCGGACACACCGTGATTAATACCGCATCGTTACCTGCGCGGCTTCTACGGTTTGAGGGTGGATATCCAGAGCTCAGTGATCTTTGTGGTCATCATTGGGCTTTGGCTTGCCTGGGTAGCGCCGTACGTACTTCGCTTCCAAGCGGAAGCAGCCTTGGCCGGGGCAGCAGTAGGCCGGAGACCATTACTCGAATCTGTACCTGCCGGCGGGCACGCCGCCGGCCTTCAGGGGATGATCATGGAGAACACAGCCCGTTCCGCGCACTCCGAACATGCGGGTCCGGCCCCCGCGCCCGGGCAGGCTGCCGGGTTCCGGGTCAGGTGGGGACGTACCGTCCTCGCGCTGGTCGGCCTCATGGCTGTCGCGGCATTCGCAACCGGCACCTTGCTGGCGCTCTTCGGTGCGCTCCCGGGCAGCGTCCCTCTTCTTGCCCTGCTGACGGTTGCCGCCGTCGTCGTGTTCCTCCGCCGCCTGGCCGTCCGCGACCGGAGGCAGCGGGCCCGGGCCCGGGCAGCGAAGGCCGGCACCGGGACCGCGTCCCGGGCAACGGAACCGGAGCAGCCGGTCCGGCACCGGGAAACGGTGCTCTTTAACGCCGATGCCGTGGCGGACGGGAAGGCCGCGCCGGCAGCGCCGGCTCCACTCTCGGCCGAACAGCTGCGTGCCGAGGCCCTGAAGGTCGCGGCCGCGGCCGCAGCCAAGGCTTCCGGCCCTGCTGCCGGCGTTTCCGGGCCGGCTTGGCAGCCGGTGGAGCTGCCGAAGCCGACCTATATTGACGCCGCGAAGGCGGAACGGCCGGCTCCCGAGCCGCTGCCGGCTCCCGAGGTGAAGAAGCCGACAACGAAGACCTACATCAAACAGGACGCCGCGCTCAAGGCCCCGGCCGCTGCCGCGGCAGCTGTTCCTGCCGGCCAGGACAGCCAGGACGGCCATCCCCGGCCGCAGGCCGGCAAGCTCAACCTCGACGCCGTCCTGCAGCGCCGCCGGGCCTGAGGGCGGGCCTGTGGGCCCGCGTCCGATTGGCCCGGGACGGCGCCGGGCTCAGCCGTCCGCGGCTTCCTGGGCTGCTCGTCTGGCCCGGTCCGCAGCCCGCTTGCGGCCCAGTTCGTCGAGCGCTCCGGCCAGCCCCATGTTGGCGGCCACCACCAGCGACCGGCTGATTTCCGGCTGGTCCAGCACCATCCGGAAAATGGTGACCGCCGCCGAGGTCTGTCCGGTTTCGGCCAGCACCTGTGCGGCAAAGAGTTCGGCATTGCAGGCGGACCCCGGGTCATCGGCGGCGGTGTACAGGTCCGCTGCATGCAGGGCGGCCGCCACCGCGGCTTGGCCCCGGTCCAGTGCCCACAGCGCCCGGGCCCGGGTATCGCTGTAGTCCGCTTCGTGCCAGCTTGCCCCGTAGTCGCGTGCGATCCGGATGGCCTCGTCCAGCTGGGCGAGGCCATCCGGATCGCCGGCATCGCAGAGGGCGTGCCCCAGGGCGTGCAGGGCCTGCGGCAGGACCGTGTCATCCTCCGTGGCCCTGCGCGCGGCGGCGACGGCGGCCTCGAGGCACACGAGCGCATCGGCCTCCCGGTTTTCGCGGGCGAGCAGCGTGCCGATGGCGAGCAGGGCCCGGGAGGCTTCCGCATACTCCCCGGCAGCATTGAACTCCGAGACGGCGTGGCGCCAGCATTCAAGCGCGTCGGCGCTGCGCCCGAGATGGCGGTGGGCATGGCCCAGGCTCATCAGCGTGCGGGCGATATCGGAGGCGCTGGCGTTGGCCCGTTCCTGCCGCTCGAGCAGTTTCTCCAGCACATCCCGGGCAAGTTCGTATTCCTCGGCCTCGAGCAGCTGGTTGCCCAGCGCCAGCCGCAGGGTCAGTTCCTCGTGGACCTCGCCGCGTTCTGCCTGCTGCACGGCCACCTGCCAGGCCAGCACCGAGGTATCGCCGTCATCGGCCGCCGCACAAAGCCGCGCGACGACGACGGCGGCGGACACCGCTCCCTTGCGTACGCCGGCGGCGGCATAGAATTCCAGGGCGGTGAGCGCGTATTCGAGGGCCTCGTCGTCATGTTCGCCGCTGCCGGCGGCCAGGTTCGCCTTGAGCAGCCACATCGACGCCAGCAGCGCCCGGTTGGCCGGCATGGACAACAGCCGGTCCGCCGTGGCTATGGCGCGGCGCGGGTGGTCCGTTACCACATAGGTGTGGGCCAAATACATCAGGGCGCCCGCCAGGCTGTCCGACCGGCGGCCGGCGGCGTAACCCTGGACCGCGTGTTCCAGCAGTTTCAGCACCTGCGGCTTGGCCCCGTTGCGGGAACGGGCGACGGCGACGGCCAGCTGCAGGTCCGCCAGCACCGCCGGCGGGGCCTTGGCTTCGGCCAGCTGCTCGAGGGCGGCCTCCAGCAGCGGCAGATCCTTTTCCGTCGCTTCGCGGAACAACAGGGTGCCCAGGTCTGCTTCGACCGATGCCTGCATGTCCTGTCCCGCCTCGCGCAGCACCCGGACCCGCTCGCGGAGGTAGCCGTCCGCGTCCGCCTGCCTGCCGGTCAGCTGGCTGACGGCGATGAGCACGGAGTAGAGCGAGAGGACGGTCTCGGTTTCGTTCCGGGCGGCACGCTGAAGCCCGGCGCGGGCCAGGAACAGCGCGCCCAGGTTGTCTTCGGCGTAGGCGGCCTCGTACGCGCGGTCCAGGCAGTCCCGGGCGCTGCTCGGAAGGGTGTCGGGGTCGGGGACCGCGGCGTTGAGGACCTTCCGAAGTCTGGCCGCGGTGTCAGGCATGGCGGTATGCCACCGGTCCGGGGCTGTGTGTCCCCGGGGTGCAGCTTGGCCTGGTCCCCATGATTTCAGTTCTAACCCTCAGTTCGGTGCCGTGCAAATAGCAGTTTTCGTCCGGCCTGGGCTGTCCGATGCTGTGGTTCCGTCCGCCGGTATTGACACGTCGAACCATTTTATGCGCCGTTCGCACATACCGCACGCGCGCCGCGGTCCCGGCGCTGTGCTTATCCGGGCCGGCGCTGACACGGCCCTGAAGATTGACCCTAGAGTGGAGCCATGGAATTCGACACCCGGGTGGGCGCCTACGGCGTCATCATTCAGGACAATGCGCTGCTGCTGGCCCGCTGGGTGGAGTCCGGCACCGCGCGCTGGACACTGCCCGGCGGCGGCCTGGAACTGGGTGAGGACGCAGCCGCCGGCGCGGTACGGGAAATCTTCGAGGAAACCGGTTACACCGTCAGCCTCGGCCGGCTGCTGGGCGTGGACAGCAAGCACATTCCTGCCGAACGCAGGCTGCGCGGGACGCGGCCGCTGCACGCGCTGCGGGTCATTTACGAAGCCAGGATCACCGGCGGGGAACTGACACACGAACTCAACGGTTCCACGGACCAGGCGCGCTGGGTGCCGCTGGACGAGGTGCCGGCACTGGACCGCCTTGACCTGGTGGATGTTGGGCTGCGCCTCTATTTCGCCCCCGTGGCCTGAACGCGGGAGTTGCCGGGCAGGCGCCGCTGCCGTGCGTGCCGCGGCAGCGGCGATGTGGATAGACTCGGTCCAAAACGACCCAACGACCACAGCACCGCAGGCTCCTATGGAAGGCAGCACAGCATGACCGAGCCCCTACCGGTGCCTGCCGCCCGTGCCGGCATCGCATCCGGGCCGGAAGGCGGCACGCCCGGCAGCGGACCGATGGTGTGCTTCCGCAACGTCTCCAAGCGCTACTCGGGCGGGCAGCCGGCGGTGGAGAACCTGAGCCTGGACATCGACCGCGGCGCCATTACCGTCTTTGTCGGACCCTCCGGCTGCGGTAAGACCACTTCGCTGCGGATGATCAACCGGATGGTCGAGCCGACCTCCGGGACCATCCTGGTGGACGGCACGGATGTCGCCCGGCGCCCCGCCGCCGCCCTGCGCCGCACCATGGGGTATGTCATGCAGTCTTCGGGGCTGCTGCCGCACCGCACGGTGCTGGACAATATCGCCACCGTGCCCCGGCTCAACGGGGTACCCAAGGCGCAGGCCAGGCGCCGCGCGCAGGAACTGCTCGACGTTGTCGGGCTGGCCCGGGAACTGGGCCGGCGCTACCCCGCCCAGCTCTCGGGCGGCCAGCAGCAGCGTGTGGGCGTGGCCCGGGCGCTGGCTGCGGACCCGCCGATCCTGCTGATGGACGAGCCCTTCAGCGCGGTGGACCCGGTGGTCCGGGCCGAACTGCAGCAGGAACTGCTCCGGCTGCAGCGCCAGCTGGCCAAGACCATCGTGTTCGTCACCCACGACATCGACGAGGCCACGGTGCTCGGAGACAAGGTCGCCGTCTTCGCCACCGGCGGCCGGCTGGCCCAGTTCGCTCCGCCGGCGGAGATCCTGCGGGCACCGGTGGACAATTTCGTGGCCGCCTTTGTGGGCCGGGACCGCGGCTTCCGGGCGCTGGGCTTCGACTCGGCCGCCGGACTGGAGTTGGAACCTGCCATGACGGCCGGTCCGGGGGAGTTGGCCGGCGCCGGCAGCCAGGGCTGGTTGCTGCTGACCGACGGCGTCGGCCGGCCGGTCGGCTGGCTGCCGCCGGGGGTGCGGGACCGGGACGCGATGGTGGCCGGCGGATCGCTCTTTGTCCTCGGTTCCAGCCTGCGGCAGGCGCTGGACTCGGCCCTGTCCTCGCCTTCGGGCAAGGGTGTGGCCGTGGACGCCTCCGGCCGGGTGGCCGGGCTGGTGGCCGCAGACAGGGTGCTGCGCCGGATCGAGGCGGGCCGGACCGGCTGATGCAGTGGCTCCTGGACAATCTGCCGTACGTGCTGGGCCTGGCCTGGCTGCATCTGTACCAGTCGGTGCTGCCGCTGGTCGTGGGCCTGGCAGTGTCCCTGCCGCTGGGCTGGCTGGCCTGGCGGATCCGGACCACCCGGGGCCTGATCCTGTCCGTCAGTTCGGTGCTCTACACCATCCCCTCGCTGGCGCTGTTCGTAATCCTGCCGGTGCTGCTGGGCACCAGGATCCTGGACATGGCCAACCTGATCGTGGCCCTGACGCTGTATGCCGTGGCGCTGCTGGTGCGCTCGGTGGTGGACGCGCTCAATTCCATTGACGACGGCGTGCGGCAGGCTGCCCGGGCCATGGGCTACCGTCCGCTGCGGCGGTTTCTGGCCGTCGACCTGCCGCTGTCGCTGCCGGTCCTGTTCGCCGGCCTGCGCGTGGTGTCGGTGAGCAACGTCTCGCTGGCCAGCGTCGGCGCGGTCATTGGCATCCAGAATTTGGGCGTTTTGTTCACCGACGGGCTGCTGCGCTCCTTCCTGACCGAAATCTTCGTGGGGATCGTCATGACCCTCGTGCTGGCAGCGCTGCTGGATGCCGTGCTGGTGCTCACCGAGCGCCTGCTGACGCCGTGGCGGCGGCCCGGCCGGCGGGCCCGGACCACCGTCCGGGCCGCTGCCGGGCCC
>NZ_JBHTML010000064.1:0-20405 GCF_042679445.1 Arthrobacter sp. GCM10027362 | reverse complement strand
CGCGTCCCGGGCCACCGCGAAGGCGTCCAGCCTGGCGCGGGCCATGGCATGATCCTAGGCCGCGGCCGGCCTCCGGGCCAGCGGCCGCCCCAACGCAGGCGCCCCCTGCACCCGAAGGTGCAGGGGGCGCCTGGTTACCCGGAGCGGGTTCCGCAGAACCCCTGGAGTGGGGCGCGAGGGCCCCACTCTCTAGCGGTATTCGTTGCCGATGTCGTAGTCATCCAGCGGGATGGCGTGGAACTCCGGCGACAGGCCGCCGTCGACACCCGGGTAGTCGAAGTCGCTGAACGCGCTCGGGCCGGTGAACAGGTTGGCCTTCGCCTCCTCGGTCGGCTCCACCGCAATGTTGTTGTAGCGGTCCAGGCCGGTACCGGCCGGGATGAGCTTACCGATGATGACGTTCTCCTTCAGGCCCAGCAGCGGGTCGCTCTTGCCCTCCATCGCCGCCTGGGTCAGCACCCGGGTGGTCTCCTGGAAGGAGGCCGCGGACAGCCAGGACTCGGTGGCCAGGGAGGCCTTGGTGATGCCCATCAGCTCGTCGCGGCCGTTCGCCGGCTGCTTGCCCTCGGAGACCGCCTTGCGGTTCTCCGCCTGGAAGCGGCTGCGTTCGGCCAGTTCGCCCGGCAGCAGGTCCGTCTCGCCGGACTCGATAACGGTGACGCGGCGCAGCATCTGGCGGACGATGACCTCCACGTGCTTGTCGTGGATGCCGACGCCCTGGCTGCGGTACACGCCCTGGACCTCGTCCACCAGGAACTTCTGCGCCTGGCGCGGGCCGAGGATGCGCAGCACCTGCTTCGGGTCCTTGGCACCGGTGACCAGCTGCTGGCCGACCTCCACGTGCTGGCCGTCCTCGACCAGCAGGCGGGCACGGCGCAGCACCGGGTAGGCGATCTCCTCGGAGCCGTCGTCGGGGGTGACGATGACGCGCATCTGGCGCTCGCCGTCCTCGATGCGGATCCGGCCGGCCACCTCGGACAGCGGGGCGACACCCTTGGGGGTCCGGGCCTCGAAGAGCTCCTGGATACGGGGCAGACCCTGGGTGATGTCTTCCGCGGAGGCGACGCCGCCGGTGTGGAAGGTACGCATGGTCAGCTGGGTACCGGGCTCGCCGATGGACTGGGCGGCGATGATGCCCACGGCCTCGCCGATGTCCACCAGCTTGCCGGTGGCCAGCGAGCGGCCGTAGCACAGGGCGCAGGTTCCGACGGCGGATTCGCAGGTGAGCACGGAGCGCACCTTGATCTCGGTGATGCCGGCGTTGAACAGCTTGTTGATCAGCACATCGCCGACGTCGGAACCGGCCGCGGCCAGCACGTTGCCTTCGGAGTCGAGCACGTCCGTGGCCAGCGTGCGGGCGTAGGCCGAGTTCTCCACGTCCTCATGCAGGCGCAGTTCGCCGTTGGCGTCCGCCACCGCAATCGGGGTGACCAGGCCGCGCTCGGTGCCGCAGTCCTCCTCGCGCACGATGACGTCCTGCGACACATCCACCAGGCGGCGGGTCAGGTAACCCGAGTTGGCGGTACGCAGCGCGGTATCGGCCAGGCCCTTGCGGGCACCGTGGGTGGCGATGAAGTACTCCAGCACCGACAGGCCCTCGCGGTAGGAGGACTTGATCGGACGCGGGATGATTTCGCCCTTCGGGTTGGCCACCAGGCCGCGGATACCGGCGATCTGCCGCACCTGCAGCCAGTTGCCGCGGGCCCCGGAGGAGACCATGCGGTTGATGGTGTTGCCGGCGGTCAGGTTCTTGCGCATCGCGTCGGCAACCTCGTTGGTCGCCTTGTTCCAGATGTCGATCAGTTCCTGGCGCCGTTCCTCGTCGGCGATCAGGCCCTTGCCGTACTGGGACTCCACCTTGGCGGCCTGGGCTTCGTAGCCCTCCATGATGGCGGCCTTCTCGGCCGGCGCGGCGATGTCGGAGATCGCCACGGTCACCCCCGAACGGGTTGCCCAGTAGAAACCGGCGTCCTTGAGGTTGTCCAGCGTCGCCGCGGTGACGACCTTCGGGTAGCGCTCGGCCAGGTCGTTGACGATCGCCGAGAGCTGGCCCTTGTCCGCCACGCGCTCCACCCACGGATAGTCCGCCGGCAGGGTCTCGTTGAAGACCACCTGGCCGAGGGAGGTCTCGATCAGCGCCGGCTGGCCCGCTTCCCAGCCTTCCGGAGCCGGCTGGTCGGCGCTCGGCACGAAGCCGGGCACGCGGATCTTGATCACGGCGTTCAGGTGCAGCTCGCCGGCGTCGAAGGCCATGATGGCCTCGGCCGGGGACGAGAACACGCGGCCCTCGCCCAGGGCACCCTCGCGCTTGGTGGTCAGGTGGTGCAGGCCGATGATCATGTCCTGCGAAGGCAGGGTCACCGGCCGGCCGTCCGAGGGCTTGAGGATGTTGTTCGAGGAGAGCATCAGGATGCGTGCCTCGGCCTGGGCCTCGGGGCTCAGCGGCAGGTGCACGGCCATCTGGTCGCCGTCGAAGTCGGCGTTGAACGCACCGCAGACCAGCGGGTGCAGCTGCAGGGCCTTGCCTTCCACCAGCTGCGGCTCGAAGGCCTGGATGCCCAGGCGGTGCAGGGTTGGTGCGCGGTTGAGCAGCACCGGGTGCTCGGTGATGATCTCTTCGAGCACATCCCACACCTGCGGGCGGTAGCGTTCGACCATGCGCTTGGCGCTCTTGATGTTCTGCGCGTGGTTCAGGTCCACCAGGCGCTTCATCACGAACGGCTTGAACAGCTCCAGCGCCATCTGCTTGGGCAGGCCGCACTGGTGCAGCTTCAGCTGCGGGCCGACGACGATCACCGAACGGCCCGAGTAGTCCACGCGCTTGCCCAGCAGGTTCTGCCGGAAGCGGCCCTGCTTGCCCTTGAGCATGTCGGACAGGGACTTCAGCGGACGGTTGCCCGGACCGGTGACCGGACGGCCGCGGCGGCCGTTGTCGAAGAGCGAGTCCACAGCTTCCTGCAGCATGCGCTTTTCGTTGTTGACGATGATCTCCGGCGCGCCGAGGTCCAGCAGCCGCTTCAGGCGGTTGTTGCGGTTGATCACGCGGCGGTACAGGTCGTTCAGGTCCGAGGTGGCGAAGCGGCCGCCGTCGAGCTGGACCATCGGGCGCAGTTCCGGCGGGATCACCGGGACGGCGTCCAGCACCATGCCCAGCGGCGAGTTGGTGGTGGTCAGGAACGCGTTGACCACCTTCAGGCGCTTCAGGGCGCGGGTCTTGCGCTGGCCCTTGCCGTTCTTGATCACATCGCGCAGTGCCTCGGCCTCGGCCTCCATGTCGAAGCTCTCGAGGCGCTTCTTGATCGCCTCGGCGCCCATGGAGCCCTCGAAGAACAGCCCGTAGCGGTCGCGCAGCTCGCGGTACAGGCCCTCGTCGCCCTCCAGGTCGGCGACCTTGAGGTTCTTGAAGCGGTCCCAGACCTGCTCGAGGCGGTCGATGTCCGCATCCGCGCGCTTGCGGATGTTGGCCATCTGCCGGTCCGCCGAATCGCGGGCCTTCTTCTTGTCGGCGGCCTTGGCACCCTCGCCCTCGAGCCGGGCCAGCTCGTCCTCGAGGTCGCGGGCGACGGCGGCGATGTCGGCATCGCGCTGGTCCGCCATCTGCTTCTTCTCCAGGTCGTGCTGGACCTGCAGGTTCGGCAGTTCCTCGTGGCGGCGCTGCTCGTCCACGCTGGTGATCATGTACGCGGCGAAGTAGATGACCTTCTCCAGGTCCTTCGGCGCCAGGTCGAGCAGGTAGCCCAGGCGGGACGGAACGCCCTTGAAGTACCAGATGTGCGTGACCGGGGCGGCCAGCTCGATGTGGCCCATGCGCTCGCGGCGGACCTTGGCGCGGGTGACCTCGACACCGCAGCGCTCGCAGATGATGCCCTTGAAGCGCACGCGCTTGTACTTGCCGCAGTAGCATTCCCAGTCCCGGGAGGGGCCGAAGATCTTCTCGCAGAAGAGGCCGTCCTTCTCGGGCTTGAGCGTGCGGTAGTTAATGGTTTCCGGCTTCTTGACCTCGCCGTAAGACCAGTCGCGGATTTCTTCCGCGGTGGCAAGGCCGATTCGCATGAGGCCGAAGGAGGATTCGCTGGACATTTGGTCCCTGTTCTCTCTTGTTCTCTAAATCTGAATGTCTACGTCGGGTTACGGGAAGAAGGGCGCGGCTGCCGGGCCGGCGTCCGCGGGACGCCGGCCCGGCCCAGGCCTCAGACCTCTTCGACAGAACTCGGCTCGGCCCGCGAGAGGTCGATGCCCAGCTCTTCCGCGGCCCGGAAGACTTCATCATCCGAGTCACGCATTTCGATCGTGGTGCCGTCCGTGGAGAGCACTTCCACGTTCAGGCACAGCGACTGCATTTCCTTGATCAAGACCTTGAAGGACTCCGGAACACCGGGCTCCGGAATGTTCTCGCCCTTGACGATCGCCTCGTAGACCTTCACGCGGCCGTGGATGTCGTCGGACTTGATGGTCAGCAGTTCCTGCAGGGTGTACGCCGCGCCGTAGGCCTCCAGGGCCCACACTTCCATTTCGCCGAAGCGCTGGCCGCCGAACTGCGCCTTACCGCCCAGCGGCTGCTGGGTGATCATCGAGTACGGGCCGGTAGAGCGCGCGTGGATCTTGTCGTCCACCAGGTGGTGCAGCTTCAGGATGTACATGTAGCCCACCGAGACCGGGTCCGGGAACGGCTCGCCGGAGCGGCCGTCGAACAGCCGGGCCTTGCCGGAGGAGCCGATCAGCCGCTCGCCGTCGCGGGTCGGGTTGGTCGCATCCAGGAGGTTGGTGATCTCGTTCTCGCTGGCGCCGTCGAACACCGGGGTGGCAACGGTCGTCGGGCCGGTCAGGCGCGGCAGGTTGGGCAGGTTCTTGACCCACTCCGGGTCGCCTTCGATGTTCCAGCCCTGCTTGGCGGCCCAGCCGAGGTGGATTTCCAGCACCTGGCCCACGTTCATACGGCCCGGGACGCCCAGCGGGTTCAGCACGATGTCCACCGGGGTGCCGTCCTCGAGGAAGGGCATGTCCTCGATCGGCAGGATCTTGGAAATGACGCCCTTGTTGCCGTGGCGGCCGGCGAGCTTGTCGCCGTCGGTGATCTTGCGCTTCTGGGCCACATAGACGCGGACCAGTTGGTTCACGCCCGGGGGCAGCTCGTCGTCGTTGTCGCGGTCGAAGATGCGCACGCCGATGACGGTTCCGGACTCGCCGTGCGGAACCTTCAGGGACGTGTCGCGCACTTCGCGGGACTTCTCGCCGAAGATGGCGCGCAGCAGGCGCTCCTCCGGGGTCAGCTCGGTTTCGCCCTTCGGGGTCACGCGGCCGACCAGGATGTCCCCGGCCTCGACCTCGGCACCGATGTGGATGATGCCGCGCTCGTCCAGCTGGGAGAGCACTTCCTCGCTCACGTTGGGGATGTCGCGGGTGATTTCCTCGGCACCGAGCTTGGTGTCGCGGGCGTCGACCTCGTGCTCCTCGATGTGGATGGAGGTCAGCAGGTCGTCCGAGACGACGCGCTGGGACAGGATGATCGCATCCTCGTAGTTGTGGCCTTCCCAGGACATGAACGCAACCAGCAGGTTCTTGCCCAGCGCCAGCTCGCCCTGGTCCGTGGACGGGCCGTCGGCGATGATGCTGCCGACCTCGAGCCGCTGGCCCTCGGCGACCAGCACCCGCTGGTTGTAGGCGTTGCCCTGGTTGGAGCGGGCGAACTTCATGATCGGATAGTGCGTGACGGTGCCGTCGTCGTTCAGGGTCGTGACCAGGTCGGCCGAGACCTCGCTGACCACCCCGGCCTTGGCGGCAACCACGGAGTCGCCGGCGTCGATCGCGGCGTAGCGCTCCATGCCGGTACCGACCAGCGGGGCCTCCGAACGCAGCAGCGGCACGGCCTGGCGCTGCATGTTGGCACCCATGAGCGCACGGTTGGCGTCGTCGTGCTCGAGGAACGGGATCAGGGCGGTGGCCACGGACACCATCTGGCGCGGGGACACGTCCATATAGTCGACCTCGTCGGCCGGGGTCAGCACCGGCTCGCCGCCGCCGCCGCGCTCGCGGCTGAGCACGAGTTCCTCGACGAAGTGGTTGTCCGCGTCCAGCGGCGCGTTCGCCTGGGCGATCACGCACTCGATCTCGTCGTCGGCGGTCAGGTAGTCGATCTGGTCCGTGACGACGCCGTCGATCACCTTCCGGTACGGCGTCTCGATGAACCCGAAGGCGTTGATCCGGCCGTAGGAGGCCAGCGACCCGATCAGGCCGATGTTCGGGCCTTCCGGGGTCTCGATCGGGCACATGCGGCCGTAGTGCGACGGGTGCACGTCGCGGACCTCCATGCCCGCGCGGTCGCGGGACAGGCCGCCGGGGCCCAGCGCGGAGAGGCGGCGCTTGTGGGTCAGGCCGGCCAGCGGGTTGTTCTGGTCCATGAACTGGGACAGCTGGGAGGTTCCGAAGAACTCCTTGATCGCTGCCACCACCGGGCGGATGTTGATCAGGGTCTGCGGCGTGATCGCCTCCACGTCCTGGGTGGTCATCCGCTCGCGCACCACGCGTTCCATGCGGGACAGGCCGGTGCGGACCTGGTTCTCGATCAGTTCGCCCACGGCGCGGATGCGGCGGTTGCCGAAGTGGTCGATGTCGTCGATCTCGACGCGGATCTCGTGATCCTGCCCGTCGCGCCGGCCCATGATGGTCTTCTCGCCGGCATGCAGGGCAACCAGGAACTTGATCATCGCGACGATGTCGTCAATGTTCAGCACCGAGGCGTCGGCGTCGTCCAGGGACTTGTCGATGCCCAGCTTGCGGTTGATCTTGTACCGGCCGACCTTGGCCAGGTCGTAGCGCTTCGGGTTGAAGTACAGGTTGTCCAGCAGCGCCTGCGCGGCCTCGACCGTCGGCGGCTCGCCCGGACGCAGCTTGCGGTAGATGTCCAGGAGCGCGTCTTCCTGGGTCTCGGTGGTGTCCTTCTCCAAGGTGGCGCGGATGGAGTCGTACTCGCCGAAGGTCTCCAGGATCTGGCCCTCGGTCCAGCCCAGGGCCTTGAGCAGCACGGTGACGGACTGCTTGCGCTTGCGGTCCAGGCGCACGCCGACCTGGTCGCGCTTGTCGATCTCGAGCTCGAACCACGCGCCGCGGGAAGGAATGATCTTGGCGGTGAAGATGTCCTTGTCGCTGGTCTTGTCCGCAGTGCGCTCGAAGTAGGCGCCCGGGGACCGGACCAGCTGGGACACGACCACGCGCTCGGTGCCGTTGATGACGAAGGTGCCCTTCTCGGTCATCAGCGGGAAGTCGCCCATGAACACGGTCTGCTGCTTGATCTCGCCCGTGTTGTTGTTCATGAACTCGGCCTTGACATACAGCGGAGCGGCGTACGTGGCGTCGCGGTCCTTGCATTCGGCCATGGTGTACTTCGGGTCCGCGAACTCCGGATCGGAGAAGCTCAGGGACATGGTGCCCTGGAAGTCCTCGATCGGGGAGATCTCTTCGAAGATGTCCGCGAGGCCGGAAGTGGTGGCCACGCCCTGGCGGCCCTCCTCCAGAGCCTTCGCGACCCGCGCCTTCCAACGCTCGTTCCCAACCAGCCAGTCGAAGCTGTCGGTCTGAAGGGCGAGGAGATTCGGAACGTCCAGCGGTTCGTGAATCTTGGCGAATGAGATCCTGCGGGCTGCGCCGTCGTTGGACGACGCGTCAAGCAGGCTGTTAGCGGTATCAGTATTAGAGGTGCTCGAGGCGACCAAGAGGGATCCTTCCACAGACCTTCAGGCTTGTCCTGCGCTTCCGCACCGCCGGTGCCGCGGGGCACCGGTCCAACCTGGTGGATCCGCTATATGATCCATGCCCGCCCGAATTCCCGTTAAATACAGGAAGGCGTGGCAGAGCCCACCGCTATATGAAGGCCGAAGGTTAAGAGGGAAGACGCAAATAACAAGATTATCCCGTCCGACCAATATTGTCCAGTAGCGGGCACAATAGCGCCTTCTCCCCCGATTCGGCAAGCCCCAATTTCCTCCGGGCCTGCCGCAGGCGTGTCGCGGATCCCGTCTCCCCGGTACCGGCCCGCCGGCAACACCCTTCATCCTACACGCCCGGACCTGCGGGGCGGCGGGATCATTTCGCCGGCACCATGCGTTATGTCTTGATGTGACGCCGGGCACGCCGCGCCGGTAACCTGTACGCGGGCGAAGTCCGGCCCGCACCCAGCAACAGCATCAACGACGAAAGCGAGCGGGATTCCAGATGACACAGAACCTGGCGCCGGCCCCGGGCAACCGGGAGGACCGGGCGAACGGGGCCAGCCGCGACGATGTGGTGATCCTCGGCGGGGCCCGCACCCCCACCGGCCGGCTGAACGGCCAGCTGGCCGCCTTCTCCGCGGTCCAGCTGGGATCCAAGGCCATCGCCGCGGCGATCGACCGCTCGGGCATTAGCCCGGACCAGGTCGACGCCGTCATCATGGGGCATGTGGTCCAGGCCGGCGCGGGCCAGAATCCGGCCCGGCAGGCCTCCATCGGAGCGGGACTGGGCTGGGATGTGCCCACCGTGACCGTCAACAAGGTCTGCCTCTCCGGCCTGGCCGCCGTCACGGACGCCGCCCGGCTGATCCGCTGCGGCGAGGCCGAGGTGGTGATTGCCGGCGGGCAGGAGTCCATGACCAACGGCCCGCACCTGCTGCCCGGCTCCCGGCAGGGCTGGACCTACGGGAACATCACCGCGCTGGACTCCGTCGCCCACGACGGGCTGACCGACGCCTTCGACCACGAATCCATGGGCGCCTCCACCGAGCGGCGGAACACCGAGCTGAAGATCGGCCGCAGCGCGCAGGACGAGGTGGCCGCGGCGTCGCCGGCGAGCGCCGCCGTCGCCACCGGGGCCGGCATCCTGGCCGAGGAGATCGTCCCGGTGGCGGTCTCGCAGCGCAAGGGCCCGGACCTGCAGGTGGCCGAGGATGAAGGCATCCGGCCGCAGACCACCGTGGACACGCTGGCGCCGCTGCGCCCTGCCTTCGCCGCGGACGGAACGATCACCGCCGGCAATTCGTCGCCGCTGTCCGACGGCGCCGCCGCCCTGGTCCTGGCGACCCGGGGCTTCGCCGAGGACAACGGGCTGCCGTGGCTCGCCGTCGTCGGCAAGCCGGGGCAGGTGGCCGGGCCGGACACGTCGCTGCAGTCCCAGCCCTCCAACGCCATCAACCAGGCGCTCAAACGCGCCGGCTGGACCGTGGCCGAGCTGGACTTCATCGAGATCAACGAAGCCTTCGGCGCCGTGGCGGTGCAGTCGCTGAAGGACCTGGACTACCCGCTGGCCAAGTGCAACCTCCACGGCGGGGCCATCGCGCTGGGCCATCCGATCGGGGCCTCCGGGGCCAGGCTGGCGCTGCATGCCGCCTACGAGCTCAAGCGCCGCGGCACCGGAAGGGCGGCCGTGGCCCTGTGCGGCGGCGGCGGCCAGGGCGAAGCACTGCTGCTCTCCCGCGACTGAAGGTTCCGCAGCCGCCGGCCCGGTTCCCGGGCCGGCGGAATACCTGCGGCCTTCGAGTCCTTGAACACACCATGGGGACGGACACGGGCAGGGACGGCACGGGGCCGCAGGCGGCGGGATTGCAGCGGTTCCTGGCCGGCGCCCGCCGCCTCGGGCTGCAGATCGAGGTGGCCGAACGGCCCCGGGCGCGCGGCCTGCACGAGGCGGCGCAGCTGCTGGGCATCGGCCCGGAAGACATCGTGAAGTCCCTGGTGGTCAGGCACAAGGACGGGTCCTTCCTGTTCGCGCTGGTTCCCGGCGGCCGGCAGATTTCCTGGCCGAAGCTGCGCGCCCTGCTGAACGTCAACAAACTCTCGCTGCCGACGGCGGAGGTGGCCTTCGAGGCCACCGGCTACCGGCGCGGCACCATCACCCCGGTGGGCAGCACCACCGCCTGGCCCGTGTACGCGGACGCCGGCATCGCCGGCCGGCGGATTTCGCTGGGCGCCGGCGACCACGGCTACTCGGCCTTCGTGGCCGCCGACGAACTGATCGCCGCCCTCGGGGCCGTCGTGGCGGACATCAGCGATCCGGAGTAGTGCCGCCCGGAACGGGAAGACGCGGCAGGAAGTCCCGCAGGGTATTCCCGTTCCGAGGCGAATCCGGCGTCAGCCGGTGCGGAGACACGAAAGGGCCCCGCACTCGCGTGCGGGGCCCTTTGCGGTAAAGCAGGAGGTCTTACTTGAGGGTGACGGTGGCGCCGGCAGCCTCGAGAACTTCCTTGGCCTTCTCGGCGGCTTCCTTGTTGGCGCCTTCGAGGACAGCCTTCGGAGCGCCGTCGACCAGGTCCTTGGCTTCCTTCAGGCCCAGGGAGGTCAGCGCGCGGACTTCCTTGATCACTGCGATCTTCTTGTCGCCGGCAGCTTCGAGGATGACGTCGAATTCGGTCTTCTCCTCGGCGGCGGCCTCGGCAGCGCCACCGGCGGCCGGACCGGCCACGGCAACGGCAGCAGCGGTGACGTCGAAGGTCTCCTCGAAGAGCTTCACGAAGTCGGAGAGCTCGATGATGGTCAGTTCCTTGAAAGCTTCGATGAGCTCTTCGTTGGTGAGCTTCGCCATGATGGCGTCCTTCCTTTTCGGGTGGTGCCGTCCGGGCCGTTCAGGGCTGCCGGACGAGCACCGGGAGTTGGGGGTGGAGAAGAGGATCAGGCCTCTTCGGTAGCAGCCTCGGCCGGGGCCTCGGCCGCCTCTGCGGCGGGAGCTTCTTCGGCCGGAGCCTCGCCGCCGTTCTCCTCGAGCTTGATGCGCAGGGCGTCGACAGTGCGGGCCAGGGCGGACATCGGAGCCTTGAGGACACCGGCCACACGGGCCAGCTGGAACTCGCGGGACTCGAGAGCGGCCAGCTCCGCAACACCGGAAGCGTCCAGGGACCTGCCCTCGAAGAAACCGGTCTTGATGATCAGCTGCGGGTTGGACTTTGCGAAATCCGTCAGGGACTTGGCTGCTGCAACGGCGTCACCCTTGATGAAGGCGATTGCAGTCGGTCCGGCAAGCTGGCCGTCGAACGCGTCGATGCCGGCTTCCTTGGCCGCAATGCCCGTCAGGGTGTTCTTCACGACCGAGAACTTGGTGTCCTGGCCAAGAGAAACACGCAGCTCCTTGAGCTGTGCAACGGTAAGCCCGCGGTATTCGGTTAGGACTGCAGCGTTGGATTCCTTGAAATCAGTGGTGATCTCGGTAACCGCTGCCACCTTGTTTGGCGTTGCCATAACCCT
Organism: Arthrobacter sp. GCM10027362; assembly: GCF_042679445.1. Lineage (NCBI taxonomy): Bacteria > Bacillati > Actinomycetota > Actinomycetes > Micrococcales > Micrococcaceae > Arthrobacter > Arthrobacter sp. GCM10027362. Next base: position 9,201 of record NZ_JBHTML010000064.1, on the reverse strand, counting down.
CCTTCCGGGGAATAGTGCCGGCGTGTCCGGCCGCGTGCAATAAAAAACGCCCCGGGCAGATGCACGGGGCGGAATCCGGCAGGCGCATGCGCGCGCACCGAAGTTGCTTCGTTCACCTGCGCAGGCCGTCCCGGGCACGGGACTTTCGGTTGATTTTCGGGAAGAAACTCAACGACCGGCGGTCTTTGGTACTTCAAGCTTACGGGACGGCACCGCCACAGGCAAAACCGCGCGTTGCCCCGGGGAGAACCTCCGGTCGCGGCATGGTCCCCGCCCCGGGGCTCCGGGAACTTCCCGGTGAATGGCGGATGCCCCCGGCCCGCCGGGGTTCAGGCCCGGATAAAGATGGCCGAGGCCCCGGAGGATTCCACCATGGTGTCGCTCAGCGCCACGACCACGTACCAGTAGGTCCGGCCGCGCACCGCCCCGGTATCGACGAAGCGCTCCGGATTGCCCCGCCGCCGGTGCACCTGCCGCAGGGCGCCGGCCTGCGAGGGAATGTACGCCATCGCCGCGCCGCTGGATTCCCACCGGTACACGGCGAAATGCCGCGGCACGGTTCCGGTCGTGGCGCCCCGCCACACCAGTTCGACGCCGGTGCCGTTCCACCGGGCGCTGGCGATGACGGGCGTGTAGGGTCGCCCGGCGCCGCGCTGGGACATGACCGGGGTCATCGCCACCCGCCGGTAGTACTTGTTCTTCACCTGCGTGATGGCCCCGAGCTTGTTGGCGCGCACCGACGTGGCGGAGAAATAGACCTGTCCCTTCACCGCCGCGGTGGCGCGGCACTTGGCGGTGTGGTTGTACAGCTGCCTGGCCTGCTGCCAGGCAGCGCCCTGGGCCGGGTCCCCCACCTTGTAGGCGGCCTCGCCGATGTAGAGCCGGACGTTGGTGCCGGCCACCTGCCCGGCCCACCAGTCCACCAGCACGTTGTAGTCGGCCGCGGCAAAGCCCTGATGCCAGTACAGCTGGGGCGCGATGTAGTCGACCCAGTTCTGCTTCACCCACTGGCGCGAGTCCGCATAAATGCCGTCATAGGCCTGGAAGCCGGAACTCGCCGAGCCGCGGCTGTCCGTGGCGCGGTTGCGCCAGATGCCGAACGGCGAAATCCCGAAGACCAGCCGGGGCTTGGTGGCCCGGATGCGGGCGGACAGGTCCCGGACAAAGAGGTTGACGCTGCGCCGGCGGAAGTCCGCCAGCGCCTCCCCCGGCGTGCGGTAGGCCTGGTAGGCGGCCGAGTCCGGGATGGCCCGCCCCGCCACCGGGTACGGGTAGAAGTAGTCGTCCAGGTGCACGCCGTCGACGTCGTAGCCGGCAACCACCTCGTTGACCACGCCGATAATAAAGCCGCGCACGGCCGGCAGGCCGGGGTTGTAGTACCGCCGCCCGCCGTACGGGAAGGACCAGGCGGGGTTCCGGCGGGCCGGATGCCAGGAGATCAGGTCCGTCAGGGGTTCGGCCATGCCGGCCCGGAAGGGGTTGAACCACACGTGCAGCTGCAGGTTCCGCGCGTGGGCCTGGGCGACGGCGTAGCCCAGCGGGTCATAGCCGGGGTTCCCGCCCTGCACGCCGGTCAGGTAGCGCGACCACGGTTCGCCCCGCTTCGAGGGCCAGAAGACGTCCCCGGCGGGCCGCACCTGCAGCAGCACCGCATTGAAGTTCAGGCTCCGGGCCAGGTCCAGCCAGCCGCGCAGCTCGGCCTGCTGGACGGATGCGGACAGCCCCGGCCGGGACGGCCAGTCGATATTGAGCACGGTGGAGAGCCAGAAGGCGCGGAACTCGTGCTTGGGCATGTCGGTGATCCGCGCGCGCTCGCGGGCCGTGATGGTGTACACGCGGTTGAGCACGGCTGCGCCGAAGGCCGGCGCGGCCGGTCCGGCCAGCGCCCCGGCGGCCACGCCGGCGGCCGTCCACGCCCCCGCTGCGGCGAACTGCCTGCGGCTCAAGCCCCTGCGCTGCCCGGGGCCGGACCCCGGGTGGGCGGATAAATTACCGGACATGGCCTGTGTCCCCCTGCTCGACCGCTACTGTAGCTCACAGGGTACGCCCGGCGGCCCGGCCGCGGGAGGGGCAAAAAACGGCAACGGCCGCAGCGCAATGCTGCGGCCGTTGCCGGTGGCGGCTGCCCGGTGGGCAGGCCCGGTCCCTTAGCTCTCGATGAGAACCTTGGTCACGTTCGGATCCACGGAGATGCCCGGGCCGAAGGTGGTGGAAACGGTTGCCTTCTGGATGTAGCGGCCCTTGGAAGCCGACGGCTTCAGGCGCAGGACTTCCTCCAGTGCGGCGGCGTAGTTCTCGGCCAGCTTGTTGGCGTCGAAGGAAACCTTGCCGATGATGAAGTGGAGGTTGGCGTGCTTGTCGACGCGGAAGTCGATCTTGCCGCCCTTGATGTCCGTGACGGCCTTGGCGACATCGGCGGTCACCGTGCCGGTCTTCGGGTTCGGCATCAGGTTGCGCGGGCCCAGGATCTTGCCCAGGCGGCCGACCTTGCCCATCAGGTCAGGGGTGGCCACGGCGGCGTCGAAGTCGGTCCAGCCGCCCTGGATCTTCTCGATCAGGTCATCGGAGCCCACGAAGTCGGCGCCGGCGTTGATGGCGGCTTCGGCCTTGTCGCCGGTGGCGAAGACCAGGACCCGGGCGGTCTTGCCCGTGCCGTGCGGCAGGTTGACGGTGCCGCGGACCATCTGGTCCGCCTTGCGGGGATCGACGCCCAGGCGGAAGGCCACCTCGACGGTCGCATCGAACTTGGAAGGATTGATCTCCTTCGCCAGGGCCACTGCCTCGGCCGGGGCGTACTGCTTGTCCGCCTCGATCCTGGCTTCAGCCGCCCTATATGCTTTGCTGCGCTTTGCCATCTGCTTTTTCTCCTTGTGCAGTTGTGGTCTGCGGACCGCGCCCGGCCCTGCCACAACGACGCCGGCTGCCACCTTCGGTGGCGGTGCACGCCGTCGTTATTTGGTTTTCTCTTGCGTTGTCTTGCCGCGGGTAATCAGCCCTCGGCGGTGCTGCATTGTCGAACAGCTGCGGTGCTTGCTGCCGGCGGGTGCCCCGTTCCCCGGGCCCGCCGTCCGCGAGTTCCCCGCTATTCGACGGTGATGCCCATGGAGCGGGCGGTGCCGGCGATGATCTTGGCCGCAGCCTTGATGTCGTTGGCGTTGAGGTCTTCCAGCTTGGTGCTGGCGATCTCCTCGACCTGGGCCTGGGTCAGCTTGGCAACCTTGACGGTGTGCGGCGTGGCCGAGCCCTTCTGCACGCCGGCAGCCTTCTTGATCAGCTCGGCGGCCGGGGGCGTCTTGGTGACGAAGGTGAAGGAACGGTCTTCGTAGACCGTGATCTCCACCGGGATCACGTTGCCGCGCTGGGCTTCCGTGGCGGCGTTGTACGCCTTGCAGAATTCCATGATGTTGACACCGTGCTGACCAAGCGCCGGGCCGATCGGCGGGGCCGGGTTGGCGGCGCCTGCCTGGATCTGGAGCTTGATGAGGCCGGTGACCTTTTTCTTGGGGGCCATATCGGGTCCTTCTCTCAAATGCGTACCGCGGGCACAGGAGCGTACCTGCGGCGGTTGGCCGCCATGGCGTGGCGGCCGCCCGCACAGTCCCGGCTAAAGCGTCACCGGTCTGCGCGAATTCTCATGGCACGGGCGGCTACTGGATCTTGGTGACCTGGTTGAAGGAGAGGGTCACCGGAGTCTCGCGCTCGAAGATGGTCACCAGGACCACCAGCTGCTGGGATTCGGGCTTGATCTCGGAGATCGTCGCCGGCAGGGTCTCGAACGGGCCGTCGTTGACGGTGACGGACTCGCCGACCTCGAAGTCCACCGACACCGGGGCGGCAGCGGCGGCCTTGGCGGGCTTGCCGGCGGCCGCCGGGGCAGCCACGGTGTGCTGCAGCATGGAGAACACCTCGTCCAGGCGCAGCGGGATCGGGTTGTGTGCGTTGCCGACAAAGCCGGTGACGCCCGGGGTATGGCGGACGGCGCCCCAGGAAGCGTCGGTCAAATCCATGCGGACCAGCACGTAGCCCGGGATGCGCACCCGGTTGACGATCTTGCGCGTGGTGTTCTTGATCTCCACGACCTCTTCCATGGGGACCTGGATCTCGTAGATGTAGTCCTCCATGTCCAGCGTCTGGATGCGGGTCTCCAGGTTGGCCTTCACACGGTTTTCGTAGCCGGCATAGGAATGGATGACGTACCAGTCGCCGGGCTGGCGGCGCAGCTTCTTCCGGAACGCCTCGACCGGATCCTCCTCGACGGCAGGCTCGGCTTCCTCCGGCACGGCGGCGGCCGCCGCCTCCCCGCCGGCCCCGGCGGCGATGGTCGCCTCGTCGGCGTCGGACTCGACCGCGGTGTCAGCGTCGCCGGCGGCGTCGGGCTCTGCTGCAACGGCGAAAGCCGGTGCCTGGTCGGCACCGGTCCCAGCAACCTGCTCCTCGGCTTCCAGATCCGGATTGTCTTCGGGATTCCGGGCTTCGAGTTCCTGGTCGGACACTTCGCTTCCTGCTTTCTTCTTCAGCTCTGTTGATTCGCGCGGCCCGCGGGCAGCCGGCACGCCAAGCAATGGGCGCTACTGTTCAGGCGCACCGTCACCGAAAATGAAGAATGCACCCTGACCGAACACCAGATCCAGTACCGTCACGATCAGCATCATGACAATCACGAAGCCGATCACCACGAGCGTGTAGTTCAGCAGTTCCCTGCGGGTGGGGGTAACGACCTTCTTCAGCTCGGCAATGACTTGGCGGATGAAGAGGACGATGCCGGCGAAGAATCCGCGCTTACCGGATTGCCTGCCCGAGGGGCTCCCCTTGGAGCTGCTGGCGGCCGTCTCGGTCAACCTGTGCCTCACTCATCTGGTCATGGCAGCCGCCGGACGCTTACCGCCGGGGCCTGCCCGCTTCATTGCCCGGCCGGCGCCTTATGCCGATCGCACTTCTGCTGCTCTACCGCACTCAAGACGGTTATGCGCAGGGCAGACAGGACTCGAACCTGCAACCTGCGGTTTTGGAGACCGCTGCGCTACCAATTGCGCCACTACCCTATGGATGCCGCCGGCCCGTCACAGGCACGGTCCAGCATGGTGTTTCAGCACCGGAGATCAAGTGTACGCCAAGTTGGCCCCCGACGTCGAACCGGACCTCCGTCTGCTTCCGCCGCCCGCGGATCCCTCCGTGCGGCGACGCTCCATTATGCACCATTTCTGCGGCGGGCCGGGCCCCAATCGCTAGACTGAATCCTGACCACGCTCCACTTCACAGACGGGACTCCCATGCCTGCCCAAGCGCGCATTTCGCAGCGGATCGCTTCCATCGCCGAATCGGCCACCTTGGCCGTGGACGCCAAGGCCAAGGCCCTGAAGGCCGCCGGGCGCCCCGTGATCGGCTTCGGCGCCGGGGAGCCGGACTTCCCCACGCCCGACTACATCGTGGAGGCGGCCGTCGAAGCCGCGCGCCAGCCGAAGTTCCACCGCTACTCCCCCGCCGGCGGACTGCCCGAGCTGAAGCAGGCCGTCGCGGCCAAGACGCTGCGGGACTCCGGGTACCAAGTGGATCCGGCCCAGGTCCTGATCACCAACGGCGGCAAGCAGGCGGTGTACGAATCCTTCGCGACCCTGCTGGATCCGGGCGACGAGGTGCTGCTGCCGACCCCGTTCTGGACCACCTACCCGGAGGCGATCCGGCTGGCCGGCGGCGTGCCGGTGGAGGTCTTCGCCGGCCCCGAGCAGGGCTACCTGGCCACCGTGGAGCAGCTGGAAGCCGCGCTGACCGAGCGGACCAAGATCCTGCTCTTCGTTTCCCCCTCCAACCCCACCGGGGCGGTGTACTCCCCGGAGCAGGTGCGCGAAATCGGGCAGTGGGCCGCGTCCAGGGACCTGTGGGTGGTCACCGACGAGATCTACGAGCACCTGACCTACGACGGCATGCCGTTCACCTCCATTGCCACCGCGGTGCCCGAGCTGGGCGACAAGGTGGTCATCCTCAACGGCGTGGCCAAGACCTACGCCATGACCGGCTGGCGCGTGGGCTGGATGATCGGCCCGCAGGATGTCATCAAGGCGGCCACCAACCTGCAGTCCCACGCCACCTCGAATGTGGCCAATGTTTCGCAGATGGCGGCGCTGGCCGCCGTCTCCGGGCCGCTGACCGCGGTGGACGAGATGAAGGTGGCCTTCGACCGCCGCCGCAAGGCCATGGTCACCGCGCTCAACGCCATCGAGGGCGTGGACTGCCCGACACCGAAGGGCGCCTTCTACGCGTACGCGGACGTCCGCAGCCTGCTGGGCAAAAAATTCCCCACCGCCGACGGGACGGTATCCCCGGCCACCTCGGCCGAACTGGCGGCACTGATCCTGGACACGGTGGAGGTCGCCGTCGTCCCCGGCGAAGCCTTCGGCCCGTCCGGCTACATCCGCCTCTCCTATGCGCTGGGCGACGAGGACCTGGCCACCGGCGTCGGGCGCCTGCAGGAGTTCCTCGGCGCCGCCAAGTAGGCAAACCGGCCTGCGTCCCACCGCCCGCGGCATCTCCTGCGGGCGGTGGGAGTCGGCCGCGCGGGGAACCGCAAACCGTCCCTACAGGATCCGGCGGTCCACGGCCCACCGGGTTAGCTCGTGCCGGGACGAGAGCTGGAGCTTGCGCAGCACCGCGGAGACATGGGTTTCCACCGTCTTGATGGAGATGAACAGCTCCTTGGCCACTTCCTTGTAGCTGTAGCCGCGGGCGATCAGGCGCATCACCTCCAGCTCCCGGGCCGAGAGCTTGTCCAGCTCGTCATCCACGGACGCCACCGCCGCGGTGCCGAAGGCATCCAGCACAAAGCCGGCCAGGCGGGGCGAGAACGCCGCGTCGCCGCCGGCCACCCGGACCACGGCGTCGGAAATCTCCGCACCGGAGACCGTCTTGGTGACATAGCCGCGGGCACCGGCCCGGATCACCGACACCACGTCCTCGGCCGAGTCGGACACGCTCAGGGCCAGGAACCGGGTGGCGGCCAGCAGGTCCGCGCACCCGCTGACCACCTCCGCGCCGCCGCCGCCGCGGCCCCCGGGCAGGTGGACATCCAGCAGCACCACCGCCGGGCGGTGCTCGTGGATGACCCTGATGGCCTCGTCCACCGTGGCGGCCTCGCCCACCACCTGCATCCGCGCGTCCAGGTCCGCCTTGAGCCCGGAACGGAAGATGGCGTGGTCGTCCACCACCACGATGCTGATGGGTCCGGTCATGATGCGGTTCCTTCCTCCACGTGTTCCAGGCTGAGCTGGACCTCGGTGCCGTTGCCGGTGTTGCGGATCCGGGCGGTGCCGCCGTGGCGCTCCATCCGGCCGATCAGGGATTCGCGCACGCCCAGCCGGTCCGCCGGGACCTCCTGCAGCTCGAAGCCGGGGCCGCGGTCCCGGACGAACACCTCGCTGCGCGCGGGGCCGGCCTCGACATAGACCGAGATGGGGCCGCCGGCGTGCTTGGCCGCATTCTGCACCGCCTCCCGGGTGGCCTGCACCAGGGCCTCGTGCCGCTCCGTCATGGCGGTATCCCCGACCGCGACGACGTCGACCGGGTGCCCGTAGGCATCCTCGATCCCCGCGGCCGTTTCCTTGATCCGGTCCACCAGGTTGCCGCGCCGGGTGCGGGAATCCCGGTAGAGCCATTCGCGCAGCTGGCGCTCCTGCGCCCGGGCCAGCCGCATCACGTCCTGCTCGCTGCCGGCCCGGTTCTGGATCAGCGCCAGCGTCTGCAGCACCGAGTCGTGCAGGTGCGCGGCGATTTCGGCCCGTTCCTGCTCCCGGATGCGCCCGCTGCGTTCGGCTTCCAGATCCCGCCAGTACTTCAGCACCCACGGCGCCAGCACCAGCAGCACCCCGGCCAGCACCGCCAGCGAGGCCAGCAGCGTCTGCCACATCAGCTCGAAGCTGTCCGTGCCGGAGACCAGGGTGAAAATGCCGACGACGACGAGCACCAGACCGGCCGCCAGCCGGACCGCCCCCCGGGCACCGGTGGCGCCGGCGCGGTCCATCAGGTCCGTCCGGCGCGCATCGTCAAGCTGCATCCAGGCGATGCCGGCCCCGCCTGCGATCGCCAGCAGGGGCAGCCAGGTGCCCCACGGCACACCGATTCCGGCCATCTGCAGGACGACGGCGGCCGCGGCCAGCAGCAGTGCCGCACCGGCTGCGATCTCCCGGATGCCGGGCCGGAACACGGGTTCCCGGGGGAAGCCGGCGCCGGCAGCGCGGCCGGAGCCGCGGGAGGAACCCTGCTGCAGGCCCCTGGGAACGCCAAGCCTGCGCGGGTTGAAGCTGCGCGCCCCGTTGCGCGCGTATTCATCCGCGGTCGGGACCAGAAGCCAGAGCCAGACGTACAGCAGCACGCCGGCACCGCCGGCCAGCGACAGCGCGACCATGCCGATCCGGCAGGCCGCCGCGGAGATGCCCAGGTGCCGGGCCAGGCCGGCACACACGCCCGCGACCACGCGGTCATGGGACCGGACCAAAGGTTCACGCATGGGTTAATCCAAGCACGCCCCGCATGGCTGCGGGCACCGCGCACGGCCGTTTCAGGGCTCCGTTCAGGGACGCTTCAGGGTAGGCCCCCATGGAAAGCGGCAGGCCGGCTTGGAAGGATCAAGACATGACTTCCGAACCTCCTGCCAATCCCCCAGGCAATCCTTCAGGGCAAGCTGCCGGACCGTCGCCGCAGGACCCCGGAACCCCGCAGAATCCCGGAACCCGCCCGCCGGCCGGCAACAGCTTCTTCGCCTGGGTGCGCAACCTGGGCATCGGCCGCGGCGAGGACAGGTGGATCGGCGGCGTGGCCTCCGGCATCGCCCGGCGGACCGGGCTGGACCCCATCCTGGTCCGCGGCCTGTTCATCCTGCTCGCCATCTTCGGCGGCGTCGGCGTCCTGGTCTACGGCGTGGCCTGGGCCCTGCTGCCGGAGCCGGATGGCCGGATCCACGCCGAGGAGGCCGGACGCGGGCACTGGAGCTCCGGCATGACCGGCGCGCTGGTCGTCACGGCACTGGGCCTGTTCAACCGCCCCTTCGGCATGTTCGGCCTGGACGGGGAATTCGATGGCGCGCTCTGGGCCCTGCTGTGGGTGGCGGCCGTCATTTTCCTGATCATTTGGCTGATCGGCCGCAGCCGGCAGCCCGGAAGGCCCGCGGACGGGCAGCATCCGCCCGGCGCCGCGCCGTTCGCCGCGGCGCCC
>NZ_JBHTML010000063.1:0-20478 GCF_042679445.1 Arthrobacter sp. GCM10027362 | reverse complement strand
ACCGGCTCCGGGAACAGCTGCGGCCATGATCCCGGGAACGTCCCGGGCCGATCCGGCAGTTCACGGCATCGCGCAGCGGTGCCGGTGCAACAAGAAGGGCCGGCTATGAACCGGTCCCTGAAAGCTTGGACCCTCCCTGCTGCGAGATCTCCACTTTAGTGGCTAGCGATGGGCACTTCTCAGAAAAGGCTCCGTCCCATTTGGGGCGGAGCCATCAGAGTAGAGCCAACCGCTGTCCGCTAAAGTGGAGACACAATTGGCAGTCCAGCTTTTGGGGACCAGTTCAGGAGTCCGGCCCTTCGCGTGGGACCTGGAAGCTGCGGCCGGAGTCGCCGCCGGAGAACGAAGACCCGGAGTTGAAGGAGCCCGACGAGCTGCCCGAGTCGCAGGAGCTGCTTGACGAGTAGCTGCTGCCGGAGTCGGTGCCGACGATGTAGCTGGCGGCGATGGCGGCGCCCGTCGTATCGAACGAGGGGTCCGTGCCGGTGCTGCGGCTGCCGGTCCTGAATGCCGGTGCGCTGCGCCGCTCGGCGGACCTGCCGGTTCCTGTGTACCTGGACGTGCCGGCCGCCGGCCTGCCCTTCGGCTCCACCTTCAGGCGCTCCATGTCCTCAAGGTATTCCCGCTGCCTGGCTTCCTTGCGGCGCCGCTCCGCAGCGGCGGCCGCGGCCCGCTCCCGGCAGCGTTCCTTCTCGGACCTGACGGCGAGGATGGCCGACGCGATGACGAGGGCGATGAACGCGATGATGGCCAGCCCGAGCAGGATGGCAAAGACGATGAGGATTGTTTCCATGGGTGCTGCCTTTCTCTTGGTCATGCCCCAAGTGTGCGGACAGCCCCCGGCGGGTCTCCGTTCCGGACGGGGGTCAGGAGGTCCTGACGGGCTCCTCGTCGGAGGCGAAGTTTCCCAGCGCCGGCAGCCACCAGGTGTCCTGCCCGGCGGGGCGGCTTCCGGTGGCAAAGTGCCGCGGTGCGTGAGCGGTGCCAGCGCTCGATGCAGTCTTCATCCTGCGCCGGTGCCGTGCCCGCAGCTTGGTCAGGAGGGTGAGCGCGACCGGCACGACGGCGGCCGCGAGGACGAGGATCACTGCTGCAATGTCCAGGGACATCGGCTGCTCCTTGCATCAGGTGGATGCCACATTAGGCGGACGGACCGGGTTTGGACGTGGCGACACGCGGTACTGATTCCGGTAGCCGGGACCCGTTGCCGGAACCCATGTGTACGGATTTCAACGCACCGGTCACCGGGGCCTCCGGCTTCCGGCCGGGCAACGGCCAAAGTGAGACGAAGCGGTTCCGGCGCAGCGTGAACGGTGCGCTGTCCCGGCAGGCTCGGCATCCTGCAGGAATGACCTCGGACACGCCGACGGGCCCCTTCCGCCTCCTGACCCTCCGGACTAGGTTGGACTGATCCATACAGCCGAAGAGCTCCCCTTATCCCATTACCCGGCGCGCTGCCCGAGCTCGGTCCGGCCTTTGCGGCCGCCGGAGGCACTTTCGACCATCCATGCGGACCGGACACGAACCCTGTGCCCGGCGGAAGAGAGGAAATGAAATGATCACCAGGGACGACATCGACCGCCTCTCGGGCAGCGGCGCCAACGTCATTGACTCCGAGGGAAACAAGATCGGTACCCTCCGACAGCTTTACCTCGACGACAGGCACCACGACCCAACCTGGATCACCGTTGTGACGGGCCTGTTCGGCACCAAGGAGACCTTCGTGCCGCTTGACGAAGCCACCCTCCAGGGCAGCGAAGTGCGGGTGCCGTACACCAAGGACCAGGTCAAGGACGCTCCGCGCGTGGACCCGGAAGGCGAACTCAGCGTCGAGGAGGAGGAACTGCTCTACCGGCACTACGGCCTCACCGGTATGGGAACCTCGGCCGGCGGCACCGCCGGGACCGAGGGCTACGCAACGACCGGAACCGGCGGGTACACCGACACGGCCGGAACCGGAACCGACACGGGGACCTACACCGACGCCGCGGAAACGCGCGGCACTACCGGTCGTGACACCACCGACGACGCCATGACCCGGTCCGAGGAACAGCTCCGGGTGGGCAGGGAAACCCGCGAGGCCGGGCGGGCCCGGCTGCGCAAGTACATCGTGACCGAGAACGTGACCGAGACGGTGCCGGTCAGCCGTGAAGAGGCCCGCATCGAGCGCGAGCCCATCACCGACGCCAACATCGGGGACGCGATGTCCGGCCCCGTGCTCAAGGAGGACGAGCACGAAGTGACCCTCCATGAGGAGCGCCCCTTCGTGGAGAAGGAAACGGTTCCGGTTGAACGGGTCCGGCTCGACACGGACACCGTCACGGATGAGGAAACCGTCAGCGAGGAAGTCCGCAAGGAGCGGATCGAGACCGACGGCACCGACGAGACCGGGCGTCGGGGCCGCTGACCCGGCTTGCCTTCGGGAGGGCCGGGTCCTGACGGCCCTCCCGAATCATCGGCGGTGCCTCCTCGGCTGGGGGACGCCGGCCGGAGACGCTAGTCGCAGCCTCCGCCGGAGGCACAGGATGAGCTGGTGCCGGAGTTGCTGAAGGCGGTGCCGCCGACAACCGGCGCCCAGTACGCGGCCGAGTCGTTGGTGCTGCGCGGAGATCCGGCACGGCGTGCCGTGCGCTGCTCGGACGCGGCGCGGTCCAGCTTCTCCGCCCACGACGGTTCACTCCGGCTCCTGCGCTCTTCCTTCTCCCGGTTCGCCCTGTCCGCCGCGGCGGCGGTGACGAACAGGACGACAACTACCGCGATGGCGACGAGGCCAAGCGCTGTCAGGACGTGTCGATCCATGCTGCTCCCTGCTGTTGGGTGTGACTGTGTCACCGTCCATGGGTGCGGAGCATTGCCGGTCCGTGCCCGGCCGGACAAAAGCAAAAGGCCGGTCCGAAGACCGGCCCCGCCGTGTGTCCTAGTCGCATCCGCCCCCGCCGCCGGAGTCTCCTCCGGAGAACGAGGAGCCGGTGTCGCAGGAGCTGCCTCCGCCCCAGCCTCCGCCCTCGGATGCTCCGAACGTTGCGGGGAAGACGCCGGAGGAGTCGGCCCGGCGGGAACGCTTCCGGGTTGCGGACGCATCCACGCGCTCGGCGAAGGGGGCCTCCTGGAACCGCCGCCTGCTGTCGGCGCGGTCCCGGTTTGCCTGGCGGCGCCGCGGGGCCGTCGTGACGGCCACGGCGGGGATGATCGCTGCGGCGACCGCTGCGAGGATGAGGACTGCTCCAACGGCCGGATCCATGCTGTTCTCCTTCGTGGTCTGTCACTTGTCATTGTCCATGTGTGCGGACTGCTGCCGGGCACTTCCCACCGGCGTAAAACAAAGGGGCCGGTCCGAAGACCAGCCCCTGTTTATCCCTGCTCCCCGCCGCCGGAGTCCGACGCCAGGGGATCCCCGTGCCGGTGCACCAGCCGCCACCGGCCGTCCTCGCGGCGGTAGATGCTTGTGCCCCTGAGGGCAAAGGTGCCGGGTTCGTCCTGCCCGTCGAACTTCGCTTCGAACCGCTCAACTTCAACGAGGTAGGCCAGATCATCGCCGACGAACCTGGTCACGTTCTCAACTCCGGTGACGGTGCCGTCCCGGAAAAGCGAGGCCGCCTGTTCCAGCCTCGCCGAAACTTCCGGCCAGCCGCGGGCGATGCCGCCGAACGGGTTGGCCAGCGTCACGTCGTCGCTGTGGGAGAACAGTCTTTTGATCGGCTCAGGGTCGCCGGTGATGATCCCCCGGAGCCCGGCGAGGGAATCCTCGATTGCCTGATCAAAATCCGAATCAGCCATTGGCCGGCCTCCGTTCAGGACTGGGTGTGGGGGCAAGTTTAGTGGACCGGTGATAAAGCGCAACGGTAACGTCATCACGGTTTTGGCGTGAAAGGTCCCGAGGCTTCCGGCGTCCGATCATGCGGTCAGCCTTCGACGCGCAGCCTGTCCGGCAACCTGGCCTTGCCTGCGGCACCGACCGCCTCGCCGAGCGCGGCCCTTGACCTTCTCCGGCCGGGCCGGCGCCTTGTGGATCGGCTCGATGCCGGCCCGGTGCGAGGGCGAACCGATGAGGCGGGTGTGGTCGCCTTTGCGCATCCAGCACGGGGTGGCGGCCAGCAACGGGGCGTTCTCGATCACCGCGGTCGCGTCGAAGGTCTCCCACGGGGTGAACGGGTAGTCCCCGAGCCTCGGAGGCGTGCGCGTAGGCGTCGGCAAGGTCGCGGTGGGGGACGGGCTCACCGGTGACGGTGGAGCAGGAGGAGAACAGGGCGGCCCATTCCTTGGCCGGGGGCGGCAACAGTGGCGGTCATAGCGCCCCATGTGTGCAGAGGGGACGGTTGCCCTCCCCGTGAGGAGTCGATGGCAGCCACCAGACGGGCCAGACAGCTCCAGAACCGGGTGCGGGCGTCGTCGATGCTCTCGAGCGGGCTCACCTCGATCTCCAGGTCGGTACCGGCCCAGCGCACATGATCGCTGGCCACCTGCCCGCCCCTCCCGTCCGGAGAGGTGCGCCGGACCAGGAGCAGCACGGGCTGCCCGTCGATGGGGAACTCGGCGGTATCGGTTGTCGCGGTGTTCCGGCTTTGCCTGGTTTCGATGCTCATGAGTCCCCATGTGCACGGCGGGCGCCTCAGCGGGCGGGCCGGCACGGGGTGGCATTCCGGTAATCGCCATGGCACCGGCCGGGGTTACGCCTCGGGCTCGTCCCGGTCATGCCCCGTGATGTCCTGCAGGAACAGATCGGCGACCTCGTAGTCGAAGCCGCGGCGGCGGTTCGGTTCGGCGACCGCGAGCAAGTGGAATCGGGCGATGCCCAGGCCGGGCCGGCGGGGCAGGGACAGGATCGGCACCGGGTCGGTCTAGTCCGCCTCCAGGCCGGTGCCGTCGATGTCGGAGACCCAGGAACGCGCCGCGGTCGCCTCGAAGCCATCACGGGTGCGCACCGGCGTCAGGGTGACGATCTCCTGGGGCAGCTCCGGGTCGATGAAGTCAAAGACCGGCCAGGCGGTGGTCCGCCTGTCCGCGATGGTATCCGTTTCTGAATCGTGCACCCGGGCGGTGAAAACGGAAAGGCCAGGCTGCCATGCTGTGGACAACCGGGACTGCTACCCGCCGCTGCTTGCGGCGGCGATCTCCTGCGAGGTACCGGCACCCGGCCGTTTCGGCATCGAGCTCACCTGCTTTGAGCTTTTGGGCGGCTCGCCTAAGCCACCCGGACAGGTGACCCTTCGCGTGGGGCGGCGGTGCCCGTTCCCGGGGAGACAGGCTTCGGCCTGGAGGAGCCTTTGGGTAAACCGCCCCGCCGCGGCGTTTGCCTGCGGAATTTACAGGCTGCCGGGGCCCTGCGGGAGAACAGCACTCGGTCGCTGAACGATGGGTTTGGTGAAATGATGCCAAAATCTGCACCCATTGACTCCCCTTCGGTGGTCCGCCTAGACTCGCTGCATTCCAACCGCGTTCCATTTGAGTAACTATTTCCTCGTTGCCGAATGAAATGGTGAATAATGACCCCGACCTTGATGCGGCGGCTTGCGGCCGAAGTGCTCGGCACGGCTATACTTGTGATTTTTGGAGCCGGATCAGTGTTGGCAGCGCTGACTGCGGGCAACGGGGATCTGACCTATCCGGGGGTTGGGTTCATTGCCCTGGCGTTTGCCATTGCCATCGCCGTGGCCATCTACGCCTTCCTGGCGGTCTCGGGTGCCCACATCAATCCGGCAGTGACCATCGCGCTGGCGGTAACCCGACGCTTTTCCTGGGTGGAGGTGGTTCCCTACTTCATTGCCCAACTCGTCGGCGCCGCGGTCGGCAGCCTCCTGCTGGTGGCGTCATTCGGAACGCGGGGGGTGGACCTGGGCGGAGGCGGGACCGCCTTGGGGGCGGGGGTGTCCTACGGCCAGGGCGTTGTCGCGGAGGCGGTGGGAACCTTCCTGCTCATGCTCGCGGTCATGGCGGTCGCGGTGGACAAGCGGGCGCCCAAGGGCTGGGCGGGCCTGATCATCGGGTTGGCCGTCGCCGGCGCCATCCTGGTCATGGCTCCGCTGACCGGCGGTTCACTCAACCCGGCGCGGACCTTTGGCCCGAACCTCGTGCAATCCTTCTTCGGCGGCAATGTCCAATGGTCCCAGTTCCCGCTGTACATCATCGGTCCCTTCCTCGGCAGCATCGCCGCTGCCGTTGCCTACGATCTGGTGGTCCGCCCGCGCGAGGTCCCTGAAGCCGAGCCGCGCGCCGACGATCCGTCGATGTCGGCGGGGAAGGACAAGAAGCCCGTCTCCGACGAAGAATAAACAACCAGGTTGAGAGAAAAATACGGCTGCGCAGGGGCCGTCGGCTTTCGCGCGGTTTTGGATGAAAAAACGAGAGGAAAAACCATGACGGGAAATCGTGTCGTCGTCTATAAGGGACCGGGGGAAGTCGCGGTCGAGAGCTTCGATTATCCGAAGCTGGAAATCCCTGCCGAAGTTGCCCGCGGCATGGGCATCAAGCAGGATGCCCCGCATGCGGCGATCCTCAGGCTCGTCACGACCAATATCTGCGGCAGCGACCAGCACATGGTCCGCGGCCGCACCACCGCGCCGGTGGGGCAGACGCTCGGCCACGAGATGACCGGCGAGGTGGTCGAGGTCGGCAGCGACGTGCTGTTCGTTAAGGAAGGCGACATCTGCTCGGTGCCGTTCAACATCGCCTGCGGCCGGTGCCGGATGTGCAACGAAGGCAAGACCGGCGTCTGCCTCAACGTGAATCCGGACCGGCCCGGTTCCGCCTACGGGTATGTGGACATGGGCGGCTGGCTGGGCGGCCAGGCCGAGTACGTCATGGTGCCCTTCGCGGATTTCAACCTGCTCAAGTTCCCGGACCGGGACCAGGCGCTGGAGAAAATCATGGACCTGACCATGCTCTCCGACATCTTCCCGACCGGCTACCACGGGGCGGTCACTGCCGGGGTCACCACGGGTTCCACGGTCTACGTCGCCGGGGCGGGGCCGGTGGGGCTGGCCGCAGCCTTCTCCGCGCAGGTGCTCGGGGCCTCGGCGGTCATTGTCGGCGACATGAAGGCCGACCGGCTGAAGCAGGCCCAAAGCTTCGGGTGCGAGACGATCGACCTGAGCCAGGAAGGCTCCCTGCCGGAGAAGATCGAGCAGATCCTCGGCGAACCCGTGGTCGACGCCGCCGTGGACGCGGTCGGGTTCGAGGCCCGCGGGCACGGCGCCAACGCGGGGGAGGCGCCGGCCACGGTGCTCAACGACATCATGTCGGTGACGCGGGTGGGCGGTGCGCTGGGCATTCCCGGCCTTTACGTCACCGGAGACCCGGGCGCTGCCGATGAGAACGCCAGGGTCGGCCGGATCGGCCTGGATCTGGGGACGGGATGGGCGAAATCGCTCTCGTTCACCACCGGGCAGTGCCCGGTGAAGCGCTACAACCGCAAGCTGATGAACCTGATCCTCGCCGGCAAGGCCAATATCGGCAAGGCCGTGAATGCCACCACGATCAGCCTGGACGATGCTCCCCGGGGATACCGCGAGTTCGACCAGGGAGCGGCCAAGAAGTACGTGATCGATCCGCACGGGATTTTGGCCAGATAGGACGCCCGTCCGCCCGGGCACCCGGCCGGCTGTGCACCGGCCGGGTGCCCGGGCGCAGGCCCGCACCGCAGCCACCGGCGGCGCTCCTCCTTCAGCTCAAGGGCCCGGAACTTCCGGCGCAGGGCCCGCAGCTGTGCGACCTTCTCGTCGGACCAGCCGAACCTGGCGGCAACGCACCTCATGGGAATTTTGGGAAACTTCGGGAGTCTCGGGGAACCCCAGTTTGTAAACAGGGGGTCGCCGGTTCGAATACGGCAGGGGGCTCCGCAGACCCCTTCCGACCAGGCAAAACGCCTGACAGGAGGGGTTTTTTTCATGCTTGGTGAATTGCCAAGCACACGCTTTCCACACGCTTTGATCACCAAAGCGACACCTGTGGGCTCTTTTGGGCGCATAGAGCTCACCATGGAGAAACGAACTGATCTTGAACCCGTGAAGCTGCTGACCCGCGCCCAGCTGGCGTCCCTGCGGGAAGTGTCCCCGAAGACGCTCGCGAACTGGCACTCGGCCGGAACCGGTCCGCCGGCCGTGGAGCTGCGCGGCGGGCTGCTCCGCTACCAGGTGCGGGCCGTCATGGCGTGGTCCCAGGCCAATAAGAAGGACGCGGCCTGATGGCCCGCGTGAAGCTCGGCCAGGGAGACCGGACCACGCCGAAGGCCAAGAAGAACGACACCACCGGCCTCTGGCGTGCCTGGGGCCGGTTCGGTGGATTCGACGGGCGCACCGTCACCATGGAGCGCACCGGCCGCACCAAGGCCATCGCGGAGAAGGCCAGGCTCGAGCCCGCCATCGCCGGAAAAGGGCCGGCCCTTGGGCGCAGACGCCACCGCGGCACAAGCGGCTGCCGCTTGGCTGGCCTCCATCGAACCGCCTGCCGTGGAGGTTGACGAGGGCGGCGACCAGGTGGTGCCTAAAACCGCGACCCGCATCCGCCGACAGACCTGGGACCAGTGCGACGGGATGGTGTCCCGGCACATCCTGCCCGCCCTGGGCGCCTTGGATGTCTCCGGCATCCGTACCAGCCGGTGCGAGGCCTTCCTGCACGGACTCATCCGGGACGGCCGCGGGCACACCACGCCTGGCACGGACGGTACTGGAACAGATGCTCGGTTACGCCGTCCGACACGACCTGATGCACTCCAATCCGGTGCATGACGTGTCCCGCTTCCGAAGAAGCGGAAGGCACCTGTGGCCCTGACCGAAGCCGAACTGGAAGCCATCCGCGATGCTGTCCGCCACTGGCGCGCCGCACCGGGGACCTTCGGCCCGCCGAACGACAGCATCCTGGCCGACACGGTGGACCTGCTCCTGGCTACAGGTGCCCGCATAGGGGAGGTACTCGGGCTGCGGGGGCAGGATGTTGACCTGCCCGGGGATGCCGGGAAGGTCGCTATCCGCGGCATCCTGGCCGAACCGCGGAAAGGACCGAAGTACCGGCAGGCCTACCCGAAGACGCAGTCTGGGAACCGGATCATCCCGGTACCGCGGTTTGCCGTCGAGGTGCTGCTGCGGCGCAGCGTGGCCCCCTGCCGGCACCGAGGCCGTCCTGTGGTCCCCGACCGGCGGCTACCTTCAGGCATCTTCCATCCGGCGTTCACTGCGCTCGGCGCTTACGGCCGCCGGCGTGGAGGTCCAGATAACACCGCACGCCTTCCGGCGTACGGCGGCTGCAATGCTGGCCCGGGAGCTGTCCGATGGTGCCGCTGCCGCTCTGCTCGGGCACACCTCGGTGGCGGTCACGCACCGCTCCTACATCGAGCGGCTCACCGAGGTGGACGATTACCGGGAGTTGCTTCAGCAACTGGTCGGCGGGGCTTCGCGGGGCGCAGGCAGTATGCCGTCGAGAGGAGGTTTCCGGCCATCTCCGGATCGGCGGACATGCCGGCAGCCAGCCATGCCGACGGTGCCACGGCCCCGCCGTAAAACATCAGGCCCGGCTGCGGCGCGGCCAGGAACCCGGCGATGCTCCGCGGGTCCAAACCGGACGGCAACGCGCCGAGCACCTCGACCAGGCGGGGAGGACGGCTGTGTCCGGGATGACTTGCCAGGCCGCTGTCCTAGCCTGAGCCTCGTCGCCGCGGCTGTCCGGCACCGAGTCCATTTCCGGGAGACCTGAGCGTTGGCGCCAGAAGTCAGGTACCGCCGGGACGAATCCCGCTGATGCGCGGTGCCGGTCACCTGCCGCTGAGCGCCCGCAATGGGCAACGGGTTGCCCGGCAGAACCCTGGCTCAGCCTGGCCAGGTCCGGCTTCCGTTCCAGGTACATCCCGGACCCTTTCCGGCCGGGCAAAACCGGGGCCGCCGGATAATCCGGCGGCCCCGCCCTGCTACCGGTTTAGAACCGGCCCGTACTGCCCGAAGTCCGGGCCGCGGTCCTGCAGGGAGACCCGGTGTCAGTACAGGGTGCAAGTATCGGATGACCAACCGGTAAGGACGGTTCCGTCCTCCTGCAGCACCACCTCGTGATAGACCGCATACACCCCTGCGGGAAGACCACGGAACGGGAAGAACAGTAGCTGCCCGTGGGTCGTGCTCGAGCGCCAGCCGCCGTTGACCCCCTTGTTGATCCCTCCGGGCAGGATGTCGGCGTAGGCCGGATACGCGCCCGGCTTGCTGTATTCCACCCATTGCGTCCCGTCCCAGACGGCCAGGGTGGGTTTCCAGTAAGCGATGTCCTCCCTTGCCGATGAGGTGACGTTGACCGGCGGGTAGGCCTTTACGGTTCCGCCCGCCTCGCATCCCACGTCGTTCCGCAGTGTTGCCGCCGCCGATTCGGCCATGGCCGGGGCGGCGGGAACCAGGGAAAGGCATATCCAGCCGACTGCAGCGGCCATGGCCGCGATTATTCTCCAGGTGAGGGTATGTGGGCGGGTGCCTGACATTGTTCTCATGGCTTGCTCCTTGCGTAGGAGGATCACCCCGACCGGCTGTGGCAGCCGGAGGTGGCGCAGCCATCGGCAGAGTGTCCGTTTCCGGCACTGCTGATATCAAGGACGACAGGCTGCAGGGTGACCTTCCACCGGCGGCTCACTGTCCGTGGACCCCGTGGGCAGGCGCCGCCAGGCCTGCCCGGGCCGCCGAACGTCCGGCATGAAGGCCTGACGATGAAGCTCCCCCACGGCTTGCCCCTGTGCCGCTGCTGTGCGGCATATCTTGAGGTTATGGCCGTAACCGACCAACAGGCAATAGCCTGCCCTGCAGCGGGCGCCGGCCCTACCGGCAGGGCCTTCGTAGCCGAGGAGGGCGGGTAACCGGTCAGAGTTTCCGTCCAGGGTCCATTTGCGCAGCCGCTCGTGCGCGGTCTTCCACGGACCACGGCGTTCGGGCAGATCCCGCCAGGGCGCCCCGGTGCGCAGTTTGAACAGGATCGCGTTGATCACCTGCCGGTGGTCCCGCCACTGCCCGCCGCGCCCCGAGGAAGGCAACAGCGGTTCGATCCGCGCCCAGGCCCTGCCCGTCAGTTCACCCCTGCCAACCATCCGGCAGGTCTGGCACAACCCGCCCGCCGATTCACAGGACAGACCCTGGTCAAGACAGGGTTTTGGCAGGGGGCTCCACAAGACCCCTTCCGACCCGCGGAAACGCGGATCCAAAGGGGGCTTTCATGTGTCCTCGGAGAATGGCTTCAAGATTTGGATTAGGAATTGACGGGGTGTGGTTCCGCAGCCTGGCACCCGTCGGCATATTGCCCCCGTAGGAACAAAAACAGGCAACAATGGGACTGCCCGACGCGGCCCAGGACAGATCCGAACAGCTCATGACGCGTGCCGAGGGGGCAGGCGGCTGAAACTGAAGCCGAAGAGGCCGACTGATTGGGCGTCTGCGGGAGCCGGTCCGGCTCCTTGTTGCCGAACGGATCTCTGCGCGCCGGTCGGGCTGCGGCGCACATCCGGAATTGCCCACGAAGTCGGCACATGCAGGGCCGCCCCCGGATGCTGCAAGCGGGCCCGGCCACTGCCCGTGCCGAAGGCCGCTGCGGCCCCGCCGGCAGCCGATGATTGTGCGGAGCCGGCGGCGGCGTGTCGCAGTGCCGCCGGTGGGAGCATCGAAGCGGGGGGTTCCAACCAGGAAAGGAGCCGGCAATGGCAGGCGGATCGGGAATCATCGAGCGGTTCTACCGGGAAATTATGGAAGGAGGGAACCTGGACCTGATCGACGAGCTGGGCAGCGAAAGCTACACGGAGCATGAAGAACCCATGCCCGGACAGCCGTCCGGCCTGGACGGCATCAGGTTCTACGCCACCACGTTCAGGTCGGCCTTCCCGGACATCAGGGCCAAGTCCATCGAGCCCGTCATGACCGACGGGGACCTGGAGGCGGCCCGCGTCGTCCTGACCGGCACCCACCAGGGCGAGTTCCTGGGCATCGCGCCCACCGGCAACACGGTGGAGTTCAGCGGCATCGACATGATCCGCGTTCAGGACGGCAAGGCGGCCGAGCACTGGGGAGCGACCGACATGCTCAAGCTGCTCCAGCAGATCGGCGCCGTCCAGATGTAGCTGCTTTGCCCGGAGGCAGGGAGGGCCCGGCTGGCCCCGGACCCTCCCTGCCTCCGGTGTGCCTGGCCCTTGTCCGGGCGCAAGGCCACGGCTTCGGCGACGTAGATACGGCGAAGACGTAAATACGGCGAAGCGGATCAGCCCGGCGTGGTGTTCGCGCCGGTCGTTGGGCAGGGCTGCCTCCAGCGCGGCGACGGCGGCTTCGCGGGAGGCCTGAGTCCGGCCGTCGGACCAGTACCCGCGGTAGGAGCCACGCATCAGGTCCGCCGTAGCTGCCCGGACCGTCCGCCGCTCAGCCCCTGCGGGTGGGCACCTCGTCAATCCCCTGAGGGCGTCCGGGGCGGCGGCGTTCTCCTCGTACACCGGGTCCGGACTGACGGCATCGGGCCCGGAGCCCACCTGCCGGTGCAGGCCCGGCGCAAGGTAGGCTGGGCCCAGCGGAAGGGGGGCGCATGAAAGGCCCAGCGGACAGATCGGACGGCAAGGCCGGGGCTGCATCCAAGGAGGTGCCGGCGCTCGTGGGCTGGCTTTGCGAGATTCTTATCCCGGAGCTGGTTTCCAGCCTTGCCGGGGTGAAGGATCCGGCTGAGGTCCGAAGGTGGGCCCGTGGTGTTCTGGAGCCTTCGCCACCGGCCCGGCAGCGCCTCCAGTTTGCCTACGACGTACTCCGCAGGATTGAGGCAACCCGGGGCAGGAAGACAGCCCAGGCCTGGGCCATGACCGTCAATCCCCGGCTGGGAGCCGACTCCCCGATCAAGGCAATCCGGCAGGACAGGTTCCAGGCCACAGCCGCCGCCGCCAAGGCCCTTCTGGAGGACGCCTACGACGGCTGAGGCAGGGATCCCCGGCCGGCCTGGCTGCCCTCAGGCCGTGCCGCCCCCGCGCAGGACGGTGCCGACCGGCGGCGCCTCCCTCTCCTCCAAGCTGCCGATCTTCGCGCCCTTGCTCAGATCCGGCAGCGGGCGCAGGGCCTCGGCGAGTTCGTTGATGCGCTTTCCGGGGCAGACGCCGGCCTCGAAGCCGGCGAGGCTGTCGAGCATGATGCGCATCAGGCTGCACTCGACGTCGGTGCCCGGGGGAGGGGAGCCCGGCTCGCGGTCCAGACGGTCCCTGAGCGCTTCTCCGGTTGTGGGCTTCGGCATGGAGCCCGTCCGCCAGGGCGGCCACCGTCATGCCGATGCGCCGCCGGTCGCCCGGGGCAGGGCGGTCAGCTTCGCGGCCCGCTCTGCCCCGACGCAGACCGAATAGGCGGCCGGAACGCATTCGTAGTGCCGGTCCAACTCCCCGTGCCGGTGCCCCTCCGGGGAGCGGCAGCCAAGCGGGGCGCCGGCGATGGCGCGGACGGTCAGGCCCGCCAGCGCAGCCGGCTGTCCGTGGGGGAGGTCTTGCAGGTGTAGGTCTTCCCGGCGGTGCTGATGCCCTTGTAGCCCTTGGCCGCGGCCGCGCAGTAGGCGCCCGGGTGCACGCCCTTGACAGTCGTGGCCAAGGAGGTGCTCTTGGCCGGAGTCTTCACCGGGGCCGGGGTCTTGCCGGCGGGCCTGACCGGGGTGATCTTCACGGTCTTCTGCTTCGGGCATGAAGTCAGCACCCGCTTCATGGCGGATTTCTCCGCGGAGGTAACCGAGAGGGCGTACTTCTTCTTGACCGCGATCTGGGTGGCCACATAGGTGCAGCGGAAGGCCTTGTTCTTCGGCAGCCACGCGCTGGCCTCACGGTCGCCCTTGGCGCGGTTGGCCGAGGCGTCCACGGCCAGCAGGTTCAGCGGGTCGTTGGCGAACGCGGTGCGCTGGGCGGCGGAGAGCTTCTGCGCCCCGGACACCCATGCCTGGCCCAGGGCGACGACGTGGTCGATGTCGACCTTGTTGCCGCCGCGGACATGGCTGATGGTCCTGCCCGTGTAGGGGTCCTTCAGGGTGCCGGAGGCGAGGACGCAGCCGCCGGTGCCGGCCTTGAACCGATCCTTCGTCAGGTCGCGCCTGAGGATGTCATTGCGTGAATCGCAGCCGTTGCGGTCCGGGTCCTTCCAGCCCTGGCCGAACTTGGCCCGGGAATAGCCGCTCTTGGCGGCCTTGCCCTTGACCGGCAGGGTGTTCAGCACCGAGACGGCGGTGGGCCCGGTGGGCTTGGGGCCGAGGGCTTCGGCCGGGGCGGCGGTACCGGTGACGCCGCCGAGCAGCAGGGCAGCGGCGGTGGCGACGGCGGCCAGTGGGCGCGCCAGATGGTTCGTCAAGATTCTCATGTCCCCCAGGTGTGCGGCAGCGGTCATGGACGGCTGCGGTGCGAGTCGGCAGAAATGATCCTGCCATACGGAAAGGCCGGCAGGCCGGATCGGCCCGCCAGGGTTACCAGCGGGTGACGGTCCGGCGAAATCAGGACAGGCAACGGCGGAGCAGGCCGCATCCGGTAACGGCGGCAGGGCCACATCGATCCCGGCAGCACCGGCGCGACATCGTCCGCCGGCGGAGCCATCCAGACGCAGTATCCGGACTACCGAAGGACGCGGACATGGCCGGCGGAACGGGAATCATCCAACGGTATTACCGGGCGGTCGGCGCCGTCCAGAAGTAACTGCTCCGCCACCCAAAAGGGCCCGGTGCCAACCGGGCCCTTCCTGCGTCTGCCGTATCCAGCCCCTGCCAGCCGGGCGACGGAGGTGCCGGTGCGGTTCGGCCAGGCGCGGAGGATCCCGCCGAGGTGGACCCTGCGGCCGGA
The DNA here is from genome assembly GCF_042679445.1 of Arthrobacter sp. GCM10027362. Classification (NCBI taxonomy): domain Bacteria; kingdom Bacillati; phylum Actinomycetota; class Actinomycetes; order Micrococcales; family Micrococcaceae; genus Arthrobacter; species Arthrobacter sp. GCM10027362. Next base: position 5,699 of record NZ_JBHTML010000063.1, on the reverse strand, counting down.
CCTGCCGGCCCTACCAGCCGAAGACGAGGGCGACCGATCCCACCGCGCCCGGGATCCACGAGAGGAAGAACAGCAGGAAGGCGTCGCGGTGGGCACTGTCGTCCGTGTCTTTGCCGATCGTGAACGCCGGGACACTCATGAACGCCGCAGTGAGCATCATGCCGGCGCCCACGTTGAAGTGGGCCGGCAGTCCGGCCAGGACGCCGAGGGCAACGGTGGCAGTGCCCGCCAGGAAGGCGAACAGCACCGTTCGCAGCACCCGCGGCAGTGACCGGAGTCTGGTGACCGGCAGGGGCCACTCCTGCAGGCGCCCGTTCCCATCCGGGCCGAGAACCTTCCGCACATCCCGGCCGGCGTCCGTGTCCGGGTACCAGGTGTTCCCGCAGCCGGGCCCGGTGCACCGGACCTCCACGATGGCTTCGCTTTTGCCCGGCTCGCCCAGATAGACGGCGTGCGTCTCAAACGCGCTGTCGTGGCATGGCGTGCGGGCGCCGCTGCGGACATCGGGTTGCTCAGCCATTTCCGTCCCCCTCAGAATTCGATGGCTTTGCTCTCCATGGATAGCAGTTCGCGGCCCGGTTTCCCAACCCGGCCGCTATCGGCGTGTCACAGGTACGGTTTCCACGAGTTTCAGATGCGCGAAGCCCGCAGCCCGGGCACGATCAAGGACCCCTTCGAGGGTACGGCAGGACTCTGGAACGCGACGGCGGCGGCCGGCAGGCAGGAGACACCGGCCCGTTCCGAAAGATTCGAGAGGAAAGAGTCAAGGGGAAAGAATCAAGAGAAGGGGTCGGAAGAAGGGAAGGACCGGAAGGCGTCCTTGAAGGCGGTGACGGTTCAGGCCAGCAGGCGTTTCAGTGCATCGTGGGCCTCGTCCAAGGCACACCTGAGCCGGGGCATCCTGCTTGCGGGCAGGAGGACTTCCGGTCCCCGGCTCCAGACCAGGGAGAGGTCGGCGATTTCCGCGGTGTCCCAAGCCTCAAGGCGGAACCTTTCGACGGCGGGAAGGTAGGCGGCGCCCAGCTCCGCGGCTCCCGGATGCGGGATGATGCCGTAGCGGCCGAACAGGCAGCTGACCCGGTCGACGAGGTTGGGGGTTTCCAGCAGCAGGTAGCGGGGGGATCCCTCCACCTGCCGGGCCGCATGCCTGGCGTACTTCAGGGCCCGGTCCGCCTGGCTGCCCCGGCGCGTGTTCTCCAGGCTGTACGCGGCGCTGACCAACAACTCGTAAATCCCCGAACCGAAATCGGATTCGAGCCAGTCCTGGATCACGCCGGTCTTTTCATGGGTGCCGGTCCGGTCCAGGCCCCGGGGCCGGTGCGTTTCCCGCTTCGTGTGCCACACCCTGACGGTTTCGGCCTGTGCCTCGTCCAGTGTGTCGTGCAGGATCGAACAGAGCAGGACGCCCGTGTCGGTAACGCCCCAGCGCAGCAGGCAGAGGGTGTTGCGCAGGACCCTGCCCAGGCGGAGGTTGCTGTGGTCCCCGGGCGGTTCATCGAGGATCTGGTCCTGGTGCACCGCCACGGCGGCATCCAGGGCGTAGGCCAGATATTCCCTGTCCTCGGCGGCAAACTCCTCGGTCATCTGCAGGATCCCGGTAAGGAGGAGGACGGTGTCCGAGGATGTCGTCCCGGTGGGGGCCGGGGGATCCGGTTTCATGGCCCCATCATCCTCCGGTGCCGCAGCCTCCGGTAGGTCACCGGGGCCCGGCTGCGGGCGGGCCCGGTCTAATCCTCGGGGATGGACTCGTAGGTCGGCCCGGGGTTTTCGCCCTGTTTCCGGATGACGTGCCGCACGCCGTGCTGCTTGGCCACGAGCTTGCCCAGCTCGATGGCGACATTCCTGGACCCGCAGCTGGAGATGACCTTGTTCTTGCCCTTAATGCGGTTCAGCCAATGGCCGTCTTCCCAATAGGTCTCGATGGTACCTGCAGGCATGGGCTCCGTCCCTCCCAATGAAGAAGATGCGTATGCGCAACGCTACCCAGAAGCAGCGCGGGTGGGAAGGATCCTGCCGGAAGCCGCCTGGAGCAGGACGCCCAGCACTCTCGACTCGCAGGCCCGATGGGAGGAGGATTAAAGTACAGCCACAAGAGGAGGTCTGTGATGTGCTATTCGTCACGTAAGGATTTCGGCTGGGGCATCGAAAAGAAGGATGTCCGGGAACCTCGGGAGCGGGAGTCGAAGCCGGCGGAGTACCCGGAGCCGCGGGTGACAGCGGAGGACTCCAGGCTGCGGGACTTCATCAACCGCCGCCGGGTCCGCAAGGCGGTGCCGGTCGTTGACCGCACCCGTGAAAAGGTTTAGTACAAATATCGGGAAGGCCCCGCACCCGCGGGGCCTTCCTGTGTGTGACAAGCATCTCATTTGGCCGTGCCGGAGGTGGGAACGGCGCCCAGTGGGCTATCGTTATCTCTTCGTAATATTGCCCGACTGGATTGCGGATAAAGATGGCTCAAGACTCCGAAGACAAACCAAAACCATTCCTTGGACTTAGCGGCACCCAAACCATTGGCTCGGCCTTGGCCGCGGTGACTTCCGCCTTGGTGGGCTCCTTCCTGGGGGTCGCCGGAACCCTCATCGGCGCCGCGCTCGGCTCGATTATCGCCACGGTGGGCGCCGCCGTCTATTCCCGTACGTTGAGCAGGGCCGCTAGGGTGGCCCGAAGTAGAATCCCGCTGCGGCGCAGGAGGAACCTGCCCGAGCGCGACCGCGAAATGCTGGCCGCCAATGATGCCGAGGCCGCCGAGTCCTGGAGCCAGCGGCTCCGGCGGCAGTTCACACCCAAGACCTGGCTCATGGTCGGCGGAGCCAGCGCGGCGGTGTTCGTCATCGCCATGGTGGGCATCACGGCGGTTGAATTCGGCACCAAGCAGCCAATCTCCAACCTGGTTTCCTCGACCGTTTCCTCGACCTCGGATACCGCCGGTGGCGAGGCAAAGCCTGAGACCACCCTGGGCAATATCCTTGGCGGAACGGAGCGGGTTTCCCAAAAGACGGACGTGCCCGAGCAGACGGACGAAACGACCCCGCCGGAGGAGCAAACGCCGGAACAGGGCGGCGACGGCACCACCGAAGACGGCACCACCGAAGACGGCACTACGGGCGGCACGACTGAAGACGGTACCGTCGGGGACGGCACCACCACAGACGGCACCCCGACCGGACCCGCGGAGCCGGGAACGGGTGAATCAGGCGACGGCATGCCTGTCGAGCCTTCCCCCGAAGACCAGCCGGTCTCGCCGGAAGAGCCGGCCAATCCCGTCCCGGCAGAGCCGGGAGACCTGCCGGCGGACGGGGGAGACGCCGGGGCCGGCACGGGTCAGTAGCCGGCACTGAAAGCAGCACGGGCCAGGGACCGCTTTGGGGAGCGGTCCCTGGCCTACTGCTTGTCAATGCGCTTGAGCAGATCGCCCAGGGCGTCGCGGATGTCATCGTAGTCGTTCTGGCTGGCGCGGCTTTCCCCGGAAATCACCGCACAGCGGTGCACCTTTTTCAGGTCGCCGTACGGGAATTTGTAGTGGGTCTTGCTGCCGTCCGGATGTTCGTCGTCCACGCCGAGGAACCACTTCGAATACTCGGCCGGTCCGCCCTTGTCCAGGGCCTTGCTCAGTTCCTCGGTCGACGGGGCGTGCTCGCTCCAGTCGTCGCGGCTGTCGCGGACCACCTGGCCCTCGCGGATGAGGGTTTTGGCGTGCTCGAACCCTTTCTTGTTCAGTTTGACCGCCATGTCCTTCCCCGCCTCAAAGGACAGGCCGCCCGCCGGTCACCGCAATGCGGGCGCCGGAAATGTAGCTTCCGTCGTCGGAAGCCAGCAATACATACACGGGGGCCAGTTCCGCCGGTTGGCCCGCCCGGCCCAGCGGGGTGTCCTTGCCGAAGGATTCCACCTTCTCCGGAGGCATGGTGGACGGGATCAGCGGCGTCCAGATGGGACCCGGGGCGACGCTGTTGACCCTGATGCCTTTCTCTCCCAGCAACTGGGCCAGGCTTGCCGAGAAGTTCGCTATCGCCGCCTTGGTGGCCGCATACGGGGCGAGAGTGGGGCTGGGCATGTCCGAATTCACCGACGAGCTGCCGATGATGGAGGATCCCGGCTGCATGTGCGGCAGGGCGGCCTTGACCAGGTGGAACATGGCGGAGATGTTGACCTTGAAGGTGTACTCCCATTCCTCATCGGAAATTTCGTCCAGTGACTGGTGGGTCATTTGGTACGCGGCGTTGCTGACGAGGATGTCGATCTTGCCGAATTCCCGGACCGCGGTGTCGATGACCCCGCGGCACTGTTCCGCGGTATCCAGGTCGCCCCGGACGAGGACTGCCCGCTGCCCGGCCTGCTCGACCAGGCTGGCCGTGTCCTGCGCATCCTGGTCTTCGCTGAGGTAGGAAATCAGCACGTCCGCACCTTCCCGGGCGAAGGCGATGGCGACGGCGCGGCCGATGCCGCTGTCGCCGCCCGTGATGACCGCTGCCTTGCCCTTGAGCTTGCCGGTGCCGCGGTAGCTTTCCTCCCCGCAGTCCGGCACCGGTGTCATCTCGGCCTGCGTGCCCGGTACTTCCTGCTGCTGCGCTGGCTGGCTCATGACCGTCCTTCCCTAAAAAATGTAAGCAGGCTTATAAACTAGCTGCGCCCGGGGCGAATGAGAAGACGCGAAAGCCGGCGCCGGCCGCGGCCGTTGTCCAAGGTTGCGTCCGGGAGTGCGGCCCAGCTGCGGAAAAGGAGGGCGGAATGACCGGCGGGCGCGCATTCGGGCGGGGTCTTTTGGCCAGGGTGCAGCGGCATCCCCGTGCGAAACCGGGCTGCCTGCCTCCGCCAGGTTCATCTGCCGGCAGGATGTCGGGTGGAGGCGCCGTTTAAGCCCGGCGTGGACGTCTGCCGTGAGAAAACGGCGGGCGGGCTGGGATCCTCCGGCTGGGCCGGCGCCGGGCATGGGCTTGTCGCTCCCTCAGGGCGTGCCTAAGGTGGACCCGTAAGCACTCGTGCGGTTTTTGCGTACCAGGCGAAGGACAGGACCATGGGCAGTTTCCGCCCCGAGAAGGACCCGCAGAACCCGGACCAGCCGGACAACAGGCCGCTCGACGACACGGACCGTGCCGACGACGCAGGCCGGGTCCGGCCAGACAACGACCTCGAGGCGAGGACCTCGGGCGAGAAGGCTGCCTCCGCGAACCCGGACCCGGTGGAGCAGAACATTACCGGGCTGGAGCCCGGCGGCGGCGTCCCGCCGGGTGAAACTCCGCCGGCCGAAGACCAGATGAGCTCGGACCAGGGCCACGAGGAATAGCGGGCGCCGGCGCCGGTCGGGTGCCGCTAACTCCCGGCGTGGATCTCGTCGACCTTGGCGGCCACGAACCGCAGGTGGTTCCAGCCGCGCATTGCCGCCCGCGCGGTGCGCTCGTCCACCTCGACGCCCCGGCTCCGGAGTACGGCCAGCAGGGTGGCGTCGGTGATGTCCCGGCGGATTTCTGCCAGCCACGGTCCGCGCAGCCCTGCCGGAACGGGCAGGCGCAGCCGTGCGGTAACCCAGTTGCCCAGTACATAGGCGAGGCCGCAGGTCACCAGCCCGGCCACGAGCAGGGCCAGCACATTCCCACCGGTGGCCACGGCGACGAAACCTGCCGCTCCGGTCAGCACGAGGCCGAGTGCCGTGCGCTGCAGCGCGGCCGCGTTGTGGCGGCCGTCCGCCTGGCGCCGCCCGG
>NZ_JBHTML010000062.1:0-20601 GCF_042679445.1 Arthrobacter sp. GCM10027362 | reverse complement strand
GCCGCCAGCGCCCCGGCCCGCGGCCTGTTCGCCGGCCGGGCGTACGACCTGGGCGTGGCCGGAGGCTTCGCCTCCGAGCCCTCCGCCGCCCTGATCCGGACCGCCGACGTGGTCCTGGTGGTCGGCGCCGGGCTGAACCAGTTCACCACCGCCTTCGGCCAGGCCTTCGCCCCGGACGCGCGGATCATCCAGGTCGACGTCGCCGAGGCCCCCAGCAGCCCCCTGGTCACCGATTTCGTCCGCGCCGACGCCGCACTCGCGGTCCAGGCGCTGGCCGATGCCCTGGCGCACCACACCGCCCCGGCCGAGCCCTGGGACGGGGCGGCCGCCGAAGCCAAGAACAGCCGGTACCAATTCGAGCGCGACCCCGGTGCGGACACGGGCCCGGACGGACGGCTGGATCCGCGCAGCCTCATGCGCCGGCTGGACACGATCCTGCCGGCCGACCGCGTGGTCGCCTCCGACGGCGGGCACTTCATCGGCTGGGCCAACACCTACTTCGACCTGCCCGCCGCGGACAGCATCACCCTGGTCGGCACCGCCTTCCAGTCGATCGGCCTGGGCCTGCCCTCCGCCGTCGGCACCGCCGCCGCCAGGCCGGACCTAACCACCATTGCCGTGACCGGCGACGGCGGCGGCCTGATGGGGCTGCCGGACCTGGACACCCTGATCCGCGTGGCCCGCAGCGCCATCGTGCTGGTGTTCAACGACGCCGCCTACGGCGCCGAGGTCCACCAGTACGGCTCCCAGGGCCTGAGCCAGGACCTCATGCTGATCGACGAGGCCGACTTCGCCCTGCTGGCCAGGGCCTTGGGGGCACGCTCCGCCGTGGTCAGGACCCTGGACGACCTCGCTGCCGTCGAGGACTGGGTGAACGGCGGCGCCCGCGGCACCTTCGTGGCGGACCTGCGGGTCTCCCGCGAGGTCGTTGCCCCCTACATCCTGGAAATCATCGAGGCCACGCTCAGGAAAGCCTGACCCCGGCGGCGGCAGGAGGCCTGGCGCCGGCGGCGACGCGGGCCGCCAGATGCAGTCCCGCCATCTTGCCGCTGCCCCGCGGGTCCCCGCCAAGCAGCTCGAAGATCTTGGCCAGCCGGTTGTGCATGGACTGCCGCTCCAGGAACAGGGTCTTGGCCGTCTGGGTGGTGTTGCAGCCCGAGGCCAGCCAGCAGTCCAGGGTCGCCAGCAGGTGCGTGCCCCGCTGCCGGTCGTAGGCCAGCACCTCCCCCACCAGCTCCTGGACCAGGTGCTCCGCCGCGGCCGGGGTCAGTTCGCGCGCGGCCAGCCGCTCGACCACGAAGTTCTCGCTGTCCCAGACGTTGTTGCCTGCCTTGGCGGCCGGCCCGAGGGCGTACGAGAGCCGGGCCTCGCGCAGTGACCAGGGCGCATCGCCGGGGTCCTGGACCGTGGGCCCCACGACGCCGACGACGGCGGTGGCGGCCAGCTGCCGCTGCAGGCTTTCCAGGACGGCAGCCCGCCGCTGCCGCGTCGCGGTGGATCCCAGGGGCACCAACGCGCACAGTTCCTCATCCGCCAGGTACGTGCGCGCCCCCTGACAGCAGCGGCGCAGGGCCTGCTCGAGCACACCGTGCAGCTGCGCGCTGCCGGTCCGCCGGAAGGCCATCATCAGGACGGGCTCGGCCGCGGGCACCCCCGCGGCCTCGCTCAGTTCCAGCAGCTTGGCGCGGTTGGCCCCCTGCACGACGGCGCGCATGAGCTCGATGTCGGCCATCTGCTCCATGGTGGGAGGATGCCGCTGGGTTACCGCCAGGGCCAGGATGCTGGCCACGCGGTCCCCGACCATGGCCACGAAGTCCTTGTCGGCGCCGGAGTGCGGCTGCATGACAAGCTTGGCGAGCACGGTGCCACCGGCCAGGATGTCCGTCTCGATACGCTCCGATTCCGGCGGCGCCGCCCCGCCGGCGGAAGCGATCATGGTCCCGTTCGGGTCCAGGAGGGCGGCATCTGCCTGCAGCGCCTGGCCGATGAGTTCCAGCAGCGGCTCCACCTCCGGCCCGCGGGCTGCGAGCCGCTCGGCCAGCCGCTGCGAGAGCGAATCGGCGGCCTGGTAGGCCGCGGCCTGCTGGGTGACAATGCGGCGGTTGATCTCCTCGGCCACATCCACGAACGGCACCACGCGGCGCAGCTCGATCAGCGGCAGTCCGGATGCCTCCGCCGCGGCGATCAGCTCCTCGGACAACGGACGGGCCAGTCCGGCAGACTCCACGGCCAGCGCTGCCACGTGCCGCTCGGCCAGGCGCCGGACGTACTCCTGCTGCGCTGCCGGCTTCAGTCCGAGCAGCGCCTCGCCGCCGGTGAGCAGCAGCTCCTCGCCGTGGAGCAGCGGCGCGATCTGGAGCACTTCGCTGGAATGTACCCAGCGCACCACCGTCGAAGCCACCTGGCTGCCTCCGGCCCGGATCCGCGGCTCGGCGCGCTGGAGGAGATCGCTCTCCAGCACTTCCGTCAATGCAATGGCCACGAGAATCCTTTCGGCCGACTTTACGTTCTGTCACTCCAGATTGGGACAGGACCGGACACTTAGCCTATTATATGTGGGGCTCGTCACATATATGCTGGTCGGAGTCTCCGCCCATTCCCCCGTTGAAAAGAGAAAACCCGTGTCCGACAAAAACACGGGCGCTTCCGAGAGCGCTACCCACGACGTCGAAGATACCCTCCAGCCCGTTCCCGAATCTGCGCGCACCACCAAACTGTCCGGACAGTTTTGGATCTGGGCCGGTGCCAATGTCGCCCCCATCAACTGGATCCTCGGCGCCCTGGGCATCAACCTGGGGCTCGGCCTCGCAGACACCATCACGGTCCTGGTCGCCGGCAATGTGATCGGCATGCTCGGCTTCGGGTTCTTCGTGCTCCTGGGCCAGAAGACCGGGGCCACCGGCATGCTGCTGGCGCGCGGCGCCTTCGGCCGCCGCGGCGCCTACCTGCCCGCCGCAATCCAGGCAACGGTGGCCGTCGGCTGGTCAGCGGTCAACACCTGGGTCATCCTGGACCTGATCATGGCCCTGTTCGGCATGATCGGCTGGGTCGATCCCGCGGCCGCGAACCTGGGCTGGCGCATCGGCATCGCGGCCGCGATCATGGCGATCCAGGTGGCCATCTGCTACCGCGGCTACCGGGCCATTGCCCGCTTCGAGCGCCTGACCATGCCGCCCACGGTCATCGTCCTGGTGGCCATGTCCATCGTGGCCTGGACCCAGCTGCACATCGACTGGAACTACCAGGGCCCGGCCGGGGAGATCCTGACCGGCATGCCGCGGCTGGCTGCCATGTCCTCGATCATGACCGTCATCGGCATCGGCTGGGGCATCGGCTGGTTCACCTACGCGCCGGACTACTCCCGCTTCGTCAGCAAAAAGATTGCCCCGGCCAAGCTGTATGCCACCAGCGTCCTCGGCCAGTTCCTTCCGGTGGTCTGGCTCGGCGTGCTCGGCGCCAGCCTGGCCACCAAGAACGGCACCGCCGACCCGGGCAAGCTGATCGTGGAAAACTTCGGCGCCCTGGCCATCCCGGTGATCCTGCTGGTCATCCACGGACCGATCGCCACCAACATCATCAACCTCTACACCTTCGGCGTCGCAGCCCAGGCCCTGGACATCAGGATCTCGCGCCGGAAGATCTCCCTTATGGTCGGCTGCCTCTCGATGGCAGCGGTCATCCTGTTCATGTTTGCCACCGACTTCGCCGAGACGCTCGAGACCTGGCTGGGCGCCATCGTCGCCTGGGTGGCGACCTGGGGCGGGATCATGGCGGTCCACTACTTTGTCTTCGAACGCCGGCACAAGGACTTCAGCTACCTGTTCCGCTCCCCGCGCGACACGAAACTGAAGGCCGTCAACTCCTCGGCGTTCATCGCCTTCTTCGCCGGCATCGCCATGACCTGGCTGTGCATGTACGGCGCGGTCCCCATTTTCCAGGGTCCCATCGCCGTCGCCGCCGGGGGCGTGGACTTCTCCTGGCTGGCCGGAGCGGCCACCTCGGCCTTGCTGTACTTCGTCCTCGGCTACCCGCGCTTCCGGTCCCGGATCCAGGCCGGCGTGCCGCTGGGCATCCATGTCGATACCTCGGACGAGCAGTTCCTGGCCGAACACGGCGATGCGCAAATTGCCCGGCGCCATGACGAAGCCGCCGCTCCCGCCGGCGGGCAGGACAAAAGCCTCGCGGTCCACCGGTAACCGGCCGCAGCCGGGCCAAGGCCGATCCCCAAGCCCGACGGCGGCCACTTTCCGGCAGGAAGGTGGCCGCCGCCGGGCTGCGGCAGCGCAGGCACGGCTCAGGGGCGCAGCAGCACCTTGATCGCGCGGCGCCGGTCCATGGCCCGGTAGGCTTCCGGCGCGTCCTCCAGCGGCATTTCCACGTCGAAGACCCGGCCCGGATTGATGGCTCCGGCCAGGACGTCCTCGAGCAGCTCGGGGATGTAGGTCCGGGCCGGGGCCATCCCGCCGCCGATGGTGATGTTCTTGTTGAAGAGCTGGCGCACATTCAGCTCGGATCCGCCGGAGGGCGAACCGACGAAGCCGATGTTTCCCCCGGGCCGGACGCAGGCCACCGCCTGGTCCATGGCTTCCTTGGTGCCGACGCATTCGAGCACCGCATCCGCCAGCACTCCCCCGAGCAGCCCGCGGACCTTTTCCGCCGCCGGCACCCCGCGCTCCTCGACGATGTCGGAGGCCCCAAATTCCCGGGCCAGCGCCTGCCGGTCCGCATGCCGGGACATGGCGATGACGCGTTGGGCGCCCAGGCGCGTGGCGGCCAGCACCGCGCACAGCCCGACGGCGCCGTCGCCCACCACCACGACGGTGCGGCCCGGGCCCACCTGCGCCGCGACGGCCGCGTGGTGGCCGGTGGACATCACGTCGGAGAGGGTCAGCAGGCTGGCGGTCAGCTCACGGTCCGGCTCGGCCACGGGGACCTTGACCAGGGTCGCCTCGGCCCGCGGCACCCGCACGTACTGGCCCTGGCCGCCGTCGAGGGGGAAGCCGGCCTCGTCCCGGCCGCCCCAGGAGGCCAGGTAGTCGCAGGCCACGGTGACGCCGTTGCGGCACTGCGGGCATTCACCGCAGCTGTCCACGAACGGCGCGATCACGAAGTCCCCCGGGGCCAGCGCCGACACGCCCGAGCCCACGCTCTGCACCACGCCGACGAACTCGTGGCCGATTGCGCGCGGGCGCGGCGTCTGGAAGGCCCCGCGGTAGGGCCACAGGTCCGACCCGCAGACGCAGGAGGCGGCCACCTTGACCACCGCGTCCGCGGGCAGCCTGATTTCGGGGTCCGGCCGGTCCTCCACGCGGATGTCGCCGGGGCCGTGGATGATGGTGGCGCGCATGGCACTCCTGGGCAGTTCCGGGGCGGGTGTACCGATCCAGCCTACCCGGCGGCCTTCCGCGGCGGTATGTTGTCCGTTGCCGGCCCGGGAACGGCCGGGCCGCGCCCCTATCGCGGATCCATCGCCTCGTGGATCTGCAGCGCGAACCAGAGCTGGGCCAGGGTGGAGGTTTCGGCCATGTCCAGGCCGGTGAGTTCGCCGATCTTGCGGATCCGGTAAATGATGGTCTGCCGGTGGGTAAAGAGCGCCTCGGCGGTTTTCTGCCAGGAGCGCTGCCGGTCCAGGTAGGTCTTCAAGGTGGTCATCAGGTCCGGCTGCCTGCCCCGCTCGTAGTCGATGACGGGCCCGAGCAGGCGCTGGACCAGCGCCTGCCCTTCCTCGAAGCTGGTCAGTCCCAGCCAGGACGGTCCGTCGGCATAGCGGACCAGCGGCTCTCGAATGCTCTCCGCCGTGCCGAGTGCCCACAGCGATTCCTGCAGGGCCCGCTGGAGTCCGGCGGCACGGGCGGGCCTGCTGACCCCGATCCTGATGTCCCGGCCGGCCGCGTGCCGCAGGGCGTTGTCGCTCCAGGCCGGCGGGAGCAGCACATGCACGGTCTTGAACTCCTGAAGGCAGGCGTTCGGGAAACCGTGCCGCCAGAGCCCGAGGTGGATCTGGGCCAGCTGCTCCGGCTCGGCGCACGACATCGACGCGACGTGGAATTCCCCTGCCGGCAGGCCAAGGTCCTGCAGCCGGTTTTCCACCTCGGCGGCGCCGTAGCGGCCCTCGAAGGCCTGCTGTAGGAATTCAGCGCCCAGCCGCCGCCGGTTCTCCACGGCCAGGACGGTACGGGACAGCTCCAGGCCCAGGACGGTGGCGGCATGGAGCAGCACCACGGCGTCGGGAGGCGGCTCCGAGCCCGGCAGGACCACCAGCAGCGCGCCGTCGTGTGTCGGGACGTCCATCAGCAGGACGCGGCGTTCCCCGAGGTGGCGCCACTGGATTTTCCTGCCGGCCGTGGAAGTGTGTGCGGCCAGCGGTCCGACCTGCCGGGCCAGTTCCCCCGGCAGCTCCGCCCCGCCGGGATGCCACGGGTGCAGGCAGCGCCGGTCCACGACGAACAGCTGCGAACCCAGCTCGGCAGCCACTGCCTGCACCAGGCCCTGCCACTGGTCGCCGGACGGGCCGGCCAGGCGGAGCAGGTCGTAGATCCTGGCCGTCTGCCTGAGCCGGCGCGACTCCTCCAGCAGCGAGGACTCGGCCACCGAGCGGGCAATGGCAATGAACGGCAGCGGGTACGGAACGTTGATCACCGGCAGCGGCAGGCGGTCGCAGGCCTGCAAAAACTCCGGCAGAAGCTGCGGAGCGTGCATCTTCTCGCCGACGGCCAGGGCGCTCGCCCCGGCCTTCACCAGTTCTTCGGCCAACTCCACCTGCCCGGCCGCATCCGCCGGGATCGACAGGCCGTTGGTCATCATCAGCTCGCCGCCGGTAACCCACTCCCACAGCCGAGGCAGGTCCGAGGTGTGCGCCCACAGGATCCGGTTGCCCAACCCAGGGGCGCCGGCCAGCAGGCTCAGGCCAAGCTGAGGTTCGGCCAGCAGTTCGGCAACGGTCATCACCATGGGATCTCCCGGCGTGGGCGGCAGGACACGCCGCATCAGACGGCTAGACAAATGTATAAGCCGATTCTTTATTTGTAGTCAATCTGCGGATTCCGTCCGTGAGCCGGGTCACCAATGATGGAGTCACTAACTTCCCCGCTCGGTAACGAGCAATCACGAGAGAGGGTTGCAATGAGCGCAACAAGCAACCTCATCGACGACGCCCCGCTGACCCGGTTCCACAAGAAGCTGACCTTCTTTGCCTCCGGCGGGCCGTTCATCGATGGATATGCGCTGTCGATCATCGGCATTGCCCTGATCACCATGACCCCGGGCCTGCGGCTGGACACGGTCGAAATCGGCCTGATCGGTGCGGCCAGCCTGGCCGGCATCTTCTTCGGCGGCGCCATCTTCGGGTGGCTTACCGACAAGATTGGCCGGCACAAGATGTACATTGCGGACCTGGTCGCCCTGGCCGTCTTCTCGGCCCTGAACGGCCTGGCCACCGAGGTGTGGCAGGTGGTGCTCTGCCGGTTCTTCCTGGGCATGGCCATCGGTGCGGATTACCCGATCGCCACCTCCCTGCTGGCCGAGTTCCTGCCCCGCAAGGTCCGCGGCCGCCTGCTGGGCGCCACCTTCGTGGTCTGGGCCATCGGCGCCGCCGTGGCCTATGCCGCCGGCTACCTGCTCAAAGACACGGGCCCGGATGCCTGGCGCGTCATGGTGGCCAGCCCGGCCATCTTCGCCATCATCACCCTGCTGTGCCGGCTCGGCACCCCCGAATCCCCGCGCTGGCTGCTCTCCCGCGGCCGCCGGGAAGAGGCCCGCGCCGTCATCAAGAAGGTCTACGGGCGGCAGTACGACCTGAGTGATATTGCCGCCGACGATATCTCCGACGACGGCGGCACGGAAACCAGGCACGGCAGATTCGGCGACATCTTCCGGGGCCGGTACTGGAAGCGCACGCTGTTCGTGTCCATCTTCTGGACCGCCCAGGTCATTCCGCTCTTCGCCGTCTACACCTTCGCCCCGGACCTGCTGGCCTCCTTCGGGATGACCGGCGATGCAAACCTCTACGGCGGTTCCTTCCTGATCTCCATGCTCTTCGTTGCCGGCGGCGTGCCGGGCCTGTGGCTGGTCGAAAAGATCGGCCGGCGCCGGCTGCTGCTGTGGACCTTCGGCATCATCGTCGTGGCCCTGGCCATCCCGGCCTTCATCCCGGACGTCCAGGCCGCCCCGCTGTTCCTCGCCCTGGCGGTTTTCGCCCTCGCCTCCGGCGCCTCCAGCTTCCTCGAAGTCGTCTATCCCAACGAACTCTTCCCCACCGAAATCCGCGCCACCGCGGTCGGCTTCGGCACCGCCATCAGCCGCATCGGCTCGGCCGCCAGCACCTACCTGATGCCCGTGGCCATCCTCAGCTTCGGCGCCGCCGGCTCGCTGCTCATCGGCGCCGTCATCTCCCTGGTGGGCCTGATAGCCACCTTCGTGCTCGCGCCGGAAACCGCCAACAAGGCCCTCCAGGAACTCACCGCCGACAAAAAGCCGGCCGCCCCGGCGGCAGTAGCTAAGTAAAGGATCCCTGCCATGACCATGCATGCCCCCATCGGCCCCGTCGACGCCACCAAGGTCCCCCGCTACGCGGGCCTGGGCACCTTCGCCCGGCTGCCCCAGATCGACCGTGTCCCGGACTACGACATCGCCATCGTCGGCGTCCCGTTCGACGGCGGCACCTCCTTCCGGCCCGGCGCCCGCTTCGCTCCCGCCGCCGTCCGCGAGGCCTCCCGGCTGCTGCGCCCCGGCTACCACGTCGAACTGGACGTCGAACCCGTGAACGAAGCCCAGATCGTCGACGCCGGAGACATCGCCTGCACCCCCTACGACATCGCCCGCGCGGTGCGCGAGATCGAGGAGCAGGCCCTGCCGCTGCTCGGTGCGGACAAGCGGCTGGTCTCCATCGGCGGGGACCACACCATCGCCCTGCCCATGCTGCGGGCCCTGGCCAAGGTCCACGGACCGGTGGCCCTCCTGCACTTCGACGCGCACCTGGATACCTGGGACACCTACTTCGACCAGCCCATCACCCACGGCACCATGTTCCGCCGGGCCTTCGAAGAAGGCCTGCTGGTGGAAGAGAGGTCGATGCATGTGGGCATCCGCGGCCCCGTCTACGACCGGGACGACTTCCTCCGCGACCACGAGTTCGGCTTCCAGATCATCCGCTGCTCGGACCTGGACGTTATCGGCGTCGCCGCCGCGATCCAGCAGGTCAAGGACCGGCTCGGCGACACCCCGGTCTACGTCTCGATCGACATCGACGTCCTGGACCCCTCCTTCGCCCCGGGCACCGGCACCCCCGAAATGGGCGGACTGCTCTCCCGCGAACTGCTGGCCCTGCTCCGCGGGCTCAACGGCATCAATATCATCGGCGCCGACGTCGTCGAGGTGTCCCCGGCCTACGACCACGCCGACATCACCTCCCTGGCCGCCGCCACGGTCGTCTTCGACCTGCTCGGCCTGATGGTGAACCGCAGCAAGGGTGCCGCACCGGCCGCCGAGGACGACCTGCAGACGGCGACCCGGTAGCCGCAAAAGAACGACGGCGGCCGGTTGCCTTCACTGGGAAGGCAACCGGCCGCCGTCGTTTGCAGCCAGGGTTCGGCTAGAGGCTCGAAGGCTCCTCGCGCTCCGGGTAGACCTCGCGCAGCAGGTGCGCGGTCTCGGACGGAGTCTTGCCGACCTTGACGCCGGCGGCCTCGAGGGCCTCCTTCTTGGCCTGGGCGGTGCCGGAGGAACCGGAGACGATGGCGCCGGCATGGCCCATGGTCTTGCCCTCCGGGGCGGTGAAGCCGGCCACGTAGCCGACCACGGGCTTGGTGACGTTGTTCTTGATGAACTCGGCCGCGCGCTCCTCGGCGTCCCCGCCGATCTCGCCGATCATCACGATGGCCTTGGTCTCCGGGTCCGCCTCGAACGCGGCCAGGGCGTCGATGTGGGTGGTGCCGATGACCGGGTCGCCGCCGATGCCGATGGCGGTGGAGAAGCCCAGGTCGCGCAGTTCGTACATCATCTGGTAGGTCAGGGTGCCGGACTTGGAGACCAGGCCGACGCCGCCCTTGCCGGTGATGTTCGCCGGGGTGATGCCCACCAGGGACTCGCCCGGGGTGATGATGCCGGGGCAGTTCGGGCCGATGATCCGGGTGATCTGGTTGCCGCCGGCATCCTTCTTGGACTGAGCCAGGGCCCAGAACTCGGCGGAGTCCTGCACCGGCACGCCCTCGGTGATCACCACGACCAGGCCGATCTCGGCCTCGATGGCCTCGACGACGGCGTCCTTGGTGAAGGCCGGCGGCACGAAGACGATGGACACGTCCGCGCCGGTCTCGGCGATGGCTTCCTTGACCGAACCGAACACCGGCAGGGTCTTGGTCCCGTGGGTGACGGTGGTGCCGGCCTTGCGGGCATTCACGCCGCCGACGATGTTGGTCCCGGCGTGCAGCATGCGCGCGGTGTGCTTGGAGCCCTCGCCGCCGGTGATGCCCTGGACGATGACCTTCGAGTCTTTGTTAATGAAGATAGACATGGTTCTTTTCCTTAGGTCTCGACAGGCTCGGTCAGCGGGCGGCGTTGGCCAGCTCGGCGGCCTTGGCGGCGCCCTGATCCATGGTGAGGGCCAGGGTGACCAGCGGGTGGTTGGCCTCGAGCAGGATCTGCCGGCCCTCGTCGACGTTATTGCCGTCCAGACGCACCACCAGCGGCTTGGTGGCCTTGTTGCCCAGGATCTCCAGGGCCTTGACGATGCCGTTGGCCACCGCATCGCAGGCGGTGATCCCGCCGAAGACGTTCACGAACACGCTCTTGACCTGCGCGTCGTTGAGGATGATGTCCAGGCCGTTGGCCATCACCTCGGCGGAGGCACCGCCGCCAATATCCAGGAAGTTCGCGGGCTTGACGTTGCCGTGCTTCTCCCCGGCGTAGGCGACGACGTCCAGGGTGGACATGACCAGGCCGGCACCGTTGCCGATGATGCCCACTTCGCCGTCGAGCTTGACGTAGTTCAGGTCCAGCTCCTTGGCCTTGGCCTCGAGCGGATCGGCGGCTTCCTTGTCCTCGAGCCCGGCATGCTCCGGGTGGCGGAAGCCGGCGTTCTCGTCCAGGGAGACCTTGCCGTCGATGGCCAGCAGGTCCCCGGAACCGGTCTTGATGAGCGGGTTGACCTCGACCAGGGTGGCGTCTTCCTTCTTGAAGACCTCCCACAGCTTCAGGAACGTCTCCACCAACTTCGGGTGCAGCTCCTCGGGGAAGCCGGCAGCCTCGGCGATCTCCTTCGCCTTGGCCTCGTCCACGCCGACGGCGGGGTCCACGGCTACGCGGGCCAGGGCCTCGGGGCGCTCGACGGCCAGCTGCTCGATCTCCATGCCGCCTTCCTTGGAGCACATGGCCAGATAGTTGCGGTTGGCGCGGTCCAGCAGGATCGAGAAGTAGTACTCCTCGTTGATGTCGGCGCCCTGGGCGATCATCACGCGCTTGACGGTGTGGCCCTTGATGTCCATCCCGAGGATGTTGGAAGCGTGCTCGAAGGCTTCATCCGGGGTCTTGGCGACCTTGATGCCGCCGGCCTTGCCGCGGCCGCCGACCTTGACCTGTGCCTTGACGACGACGACGCCGCCCATCTGCTCGGCTGCGGCCTTGGCTTCTTCGGGGGTGTAAGCCACGATCCCGGCGAGCACGGGTACACCGTGTGCCTCGAAAAGATCGCGTGCCTGGTATTCAAACAGGTCCACGGGCTGTGTCCTTCTACGTCGAAGTCGTTGCTGACTCGGAGCCGGGACCACCCACGGCGCTGCCGCTGGCGGAAGCTCGTAGTGCGCGGGCCCGCAAATGCTCCACCGGGAACTCTAGTCCCTTGGCGCTGAACGCCGGTTCCAGAGTACCGGTTTCGTGACCAAGGGCACAGTTCTACAGCTTGTCGAAAAGTAACCGCTTGCGCTACGGGCGGGCAGGCCCTTTCTTTTCAGCGCCCCCCTTTCGTTAGGGCAGGCCCGCGCTTCAGCCGAGCTTGGTCAGCGGCGCGTAGCGCAGCAGCAGGCGCTTCTCCCCGGCGTCGAACCTGACCTTGGCCACGGTCTTGTCCCCGGCACCTTCCAATGCCAGCACGGTGCCGTTGCCGAAGCTGGTGTGGTTGACCTTGTCCCCCACCGTGAGCGCGATGATTTCCTTCTGCGGCTGCACGCGGCCGGCACGCACCGCCGCCGGGGCGCTGCCGCCGAAGGCCGGGGAACGCTGGCCCTCGGACGCGCCGGCGCCCCAGAACGAGCCGGAGTAGCGGCTGGACCCGAAGCTGCCGGCGGAGGTGAACGCCGGACGCTCGGTGCCCTCGCGCTTCCACTCGATCAGCTCGGACGGGACTTCCTGGATGAACTGGCTGGCCGGGTTGTACTGGCTCTGGCCCCACATGCTGCGCGATTCCGAGCGGGTGATATACAGCCGGTTGCGCGCCCGGGTCAGGCCCACGTACGCCAGCCGGCGTTCCTCGGCCAGTTCCTGCGGATCGGCCATGGACCGCTGGTGCGGGAAGATGCCGTGTTCCATGCCGGTCAGGAAGACCACCGGGAATTCCAGCCCCTTGGCGGTGTGCAGGGTCATCAGCGTGACCACGCCCTGGTTTTTGGCCAGCGCGGCGCCTTCCGCGTCCGGGGCATCCGGGATCTGGTCCGCGTCCGCCACCAGTGCCACCTGTTCCAGGAAGCCGGCCAGCGAGCCGTCCGGGTTGTCCCGTTCGTATTCACGCACGACGGCGAGCAGCTCGGCGAGGTTTTCCACCCGGGACTCGTCCTGCGGGTCGTTGCTCTGGCGCAGCGCGGCCAGGTACCCGGTCTGCTCCAGTACCGCCTCCAGCGCCGCGGCGGCGCCGGAACCGGTGGCCACCTCCGTCAGGTCCTCGACGAGCTTGACGAACGCGGCCACCGCGTTGACCGAGCGGGTGGCCATGCCCGGCGCCTCGTCCGCCCGGCGCAGCGCGTCCATGAAGGAGATCCGGTCCCGTTCGGCCAGCGCCGCCACGGCGTACTCGGCCCGCTCTCCGATCCCGCGCTTGGGTTCGTTCAGGATCCGCCGCAGGTTCACGACGTCGTCCGGGTTCACCAGCACGCGCAGGTACGCCAGCGCATCCTTGATTTCCTTGCGCTCGTAGAACCGGGTGCCGCCGACTACCTTGTAGGGCAGGCCCACCCGGACCAGCAGGTCCTCGATGGAGCGGGACTGCGCGTTGGTGCGGTAGAAGATGGCCACATCCCCGGGGCGCACCCCCTCGGTGTCCTGCAGCCGGTCGATCTCGTCCGCGATGAACCGGGCCTCGTCGTGCTCGTTCTCGCCCACGTAGCCGATAATCCGCTGGCCGTCCCCCTGCGCGGTCCACAGCCGCTTTTCGGGCCGGTTCGGGTTGCGGGAGATCACCGCGTTGGCGGCGCTGAGGATGGTCTGGGTGGAGCGGTAATTCTGCTCGAGCAGGATGGTGCGGGCCTGCGGGTAGTCCTTCTCGAACTCCACGATGTTGCGCACGTCCGCGCCGCGGAACGCGTAGATGGACTGGTCCGAGTCCCCCACCACGGTCAGTTCACCGGCGGGCACGGCGCCGTCGGCGGTTTCCGCGGCCAGCTCCCGCACCAGCACGTACTGGGCATGGTTGGTGTCCTGGTACTCATCCACCAGGATGTGCCGGAACCGGCGCCGGTAGGAGTCGGCCACCGCCGGGAAGGCCTGGAACATGAAGACCACCTGGGCGATCAGGTCGTCGAAGTCCATCGCATTGGCCTGGCGCATGCGCTGGGTGTACCCGGTGTACACCGAGGCCACCGCCTGCTCGAACGGATCCGAATAGTTCGCCGCGGCGGCAAAGCTTTCGTCGTCGATCAGCTCGTTCTTCAGCGCCGAGATCTTGTGCTGGATCGCCTTCGGGGCAAAGCGCTTCGGATCCAGATCCAGCCCCTTGGACACCAGGGTGATCAGCCGGAGGGTGTCCGCCGAATCGTAGATGGAGAAGTTCGAGTTCAGGCCGACGTTCTTCGCCTCGCGGCGCAGGATCTTCACGCACGAGGAGTGGAAGGTGGAAATCCACATGTTCTTCGCCGGCGCCCCCACCAACGCCTCGATGCGCTCGCGCATCTCCGCTGCGGCCTTGTTGGTGAAGGTAATGGCCAGGATCTCCCCCGGCCTGGCCCGCCCGGTGGCCAGCAGGTAGGCGATCCGGTGGCTGAGCACCCGGGTCTTGCCGGAGCCTGCACCCGCCACGATCAGCAGCGGCGAGCCGGAATGCTTGACGGCCTCCTCCTGCTGGGCATTCAGGCCCGCCAACAGCTCCTGGGCCCCCGGCAGCACACAGGCGGGGGCGGCGTCGGCAGGCAGGTCAAAGGCCGGGTCAGTGAGAAAGTCCATGGCTTGTTAATTCTATGGGCTAAGCCCGCGGGCCGCCGCCCACCCGCACCCGCCCGGTCCGCTGCCGGCCGACCGCGCATAATGGAACCATGTCCAAAACCCCTGCCCAGCGCGCCCGCAAGCACGGCCAGAACGCGGCCGGCGCCAAAGGCGCCCCGTCCTCCACAGGCGCCGGATCCCGGGCCGCAGGCCCCGGAGGGCGGCCTGGAAGCCAGGCCGGCGCCGAGCGCCCGGACGGGAACCCGAACCTCATTATCATTGCCGGCATCGGCGCGTCCGCGTTCCTGTTCGGCTACTCGTCCCTGCTGGTGCTGCCCCAGTTCCAGCAGCTCAGCGGGGGGCTGGCCATGCCGGACACCCTCATCGGCGGCTACAGCACGGAGTACCTCCAGCAGGTGCGCAGCGCGTTCGGCGCCGACGGCGCGGGACAGTACAACTTTTGGCACAAGACGGCGGACACCATCTTCCCGCTGCTCTTTGCCCTTAGCTGGATGCTGCTGATCGGCTCGCAGCTGGCGCGCGGACCGGTGCGCTGGCTCTGCTGGACGCCGGTGCTCCTCTACGTCGTGGCGGACCTGGGCGAGAACCTGGCCATCGATGCCGCGCTGGCCACGGACCCCGTCGGCGGCGCCGGGCTGGCCAGCTTCCTGACCGTGTCCAAGTCCGTGCTGTTCCTGCTGAGCCTGGCCGCGGGCGCGGTGGCTGTGATCCTCAAACGGCGCGCCCTGAAGCGGCGTGAACCAAACGCGGCGCCGACAGGGTAAACTTTAACTGTTCCGGGACAGCGCAGCAGCGTTCCTGCTGCAAAGATCCGGACCAGCCTCTGTAGCTCAGTAGGATAGAGCGACCCTCTCCTAAAGGGTAGGCCATCGGTTCGATTCCGGTCAGGGGCACCAGGCATCAACCCGGCGCGCGAAACCCGGGTCAAGTCCACTCCCGGCCAGTTGGGGTTTCGACGAGGCCCGGGCAGAATCCGGCCTTGAGCACGGAAGCCGCCGCCTGTGCATCCCCCCACGGATGCACAGGCGGCGGTTCCCGCAGTCCAAGGTTGCGGTCCGGACCCCTGAGCAGGCCACGCGGTTCCAGTACGTCTTCCCTTTCGACGGAACCGCGGATTGCTCCGGACCCTCCTTGGCGACGGCGGCGCTCCTCCCCTTGGCAGCACGTCGGCTCTTGAACCGTTCACTTCAAGAAACCGCTGCGAACCCGCCGTCGCATTCAATATAAATCCATTCGATTTACTAAAGCAAGCCCTTCAGGTAAATTTGGGGTGAACGCGACACAATTCGTCAAAGCGGCGTCATATCCTTCATATTCGAGGTCAGGTCGGGCGTTCCAGCAGCAGCCCGCTGGCCTTCGGCGACAGCACGTGGTCCAGTACCAGGCAGGCCCCGCCAATCGCGCCGACCTCGTGGCCCAGCGCCGACCCGGTGACCTCGACTTCGTGAATGGCACGGGCCACGAACTGCTCCTGAACCTCCCGGCGCAGCGCCGGCAGGGCAAAGTCGGCCAGGCCCTCCCACAAGGGACCGCCGAAGATCACCCGGTCCACGTCCAGCAGATTGGCCACATGGGCCACCGCGGTGCCCAGGTGCCGAGCGGCCCGGTCGAAGATCTCCACCGCCTGGGGCTGGCCGTCCCTGGCCATCGCGCACAGCTGCATGACGGCGGGGGTGGTCAGGGCCAGGTCGGTCAGGTCCTGGTCGGGAGGAAACAGACCCGCATCGATCCCCTGCCGGATCAGGGTCCGGAAGGCCAGGGCCATGCCCACGCAGTTGGGGCGGCCGCAGGCGCACTCCGGCACTTCGGCCGCGGTCGGAAAGTGGCCGATTTCGCCGATATTGTTGGAGGCGCCGCGCAGCACCTCGCCCTGCAGCACCACGCCGGCACCGAGGCCGGTGCCAAGGTAGATGAAGGCGAAGTTTTCCGGACCGGGCCGTTCGCTGGCCCAGAGTTCGGCCACCGCGGCCGCCGTCACGTCCTTGTCCAGCAACACCGACAGCCCGGTGAGCTCCTGCAGCGGATCGCGCAGGGACACCCTCTCCCAGCCCTGCAGCATGGGCGGACCCACGACAATGCCGTGCGGCACGTCAATCGGACCGGGCGCCGCCACGCCGATGCCCAGGATCTTCCCCCGCGCAATGCCGGCGGCCCCAATCAGTTCCTGAACACGGTCCGCCATGGCCCTGACCGTGTGGCCAGGCTCTGCGACGGCGGGCATCTCGTGCCGCGCGGAGGCGGCCACTTTCCCATCCAGGTTCAGCAGCACCAGCGTCATCAGCGCCGGGTCCAGGTGGATCCCGATGGCGAACCTGCTGGATACTTCCAGTGCCAGCAGGGTGCGCGGCTTGCCCGGCCCGGAGACGGCCTTGCGGTCCTCCCGCACCAGGCCCTCGTCCACCAGCCGCCGGACCACATTGCTGATCGTCTGGGGTGAGAGGCCGGTCAGTTCCACCAGCTCAACGCGGGCAATGCCCCCGTGGGCGCGCCGGATCGCGTCCAGAATGACCGCCTGGTTGTAACCACCCAGGCGGCCAAGGTTGGTACCACGCTGCATCTACAGCCCCTGCTCCGAAAGTTGCCAAGTTAGGTAAACCTAGGACACTGTACCCAATGCCCGAAACCGCTGTCCTTTGTAGTTGCCCTCCGGTCAGGCGCCTGTCGGCTGGGTCTGGAACTGCGTCCGGTGCAGCTCGGCGTAGCGCCCGTCCCGGGCCAGCAGTTCCGCATGCGTTCCGCGTTCGACGATCCGGCCGCCTTCGACCACCAGGATCTGGTCCGCGGACCGGATGGTGGAGAGCCGGTGCGCAATGACGACGGCGGTGCGCCCGGCCAGCGCCTCGGTCAGGGCCGCCTGGACAGCGGCTTCATTGGTGGAATCCAAGGCCGCGGTGGCCTCGTCCAGGATCACCACGCGCGGCTGGGCCAGCAGCAGGCGTGCAATGGTCATCCGCTGGCGCTCCCCGCCGGAGAGCCGGTAGCCGCGCTCGCCCACCATCGTGTCCAGCCCGTCCGGCAACGAGGCCACCAGTTCCTCGAGCCGGGCTTTGCGGAGCGCTTCCCAGATCTGCTCGTCGGTCGCCTCCGGGCGGGCCAGTTGCAGGTTGGAGCGGATGCTCTCGTGGAACAGGTGCCCGTCCTGGGTGACCATGCCGATGGTCGAGCGCATCGCCTCGAAACTGAGGTCCCGCACGTCGGTGCCGGCCAGCTCCACGGCACCGGAGTCGACGTCGTACAACCGCGCCAGCAACTGGGCAATGGTGGACTTGCCTGCGCCGGAGGAACCCACCAGCGCCACGGTCTGCCCCGGCTCCACCCGGAAGCCGATCCCGTGCAGCACCTCCTCGCCGCCGCGGGTATCCAGCGTGGCCACCTCCTCCAAGGAAGCCAGCGAGACCTTGTCCGCGGAGGGATAGGCGAAGTGCACGTCCTTGAACTGCACCGACACCGGACCCGGGGCCACGGCCCTGGCGTCCGGCTTTTCCTTGATCAGCGGGTCCAGGTCCAGCACCTCAAACACCCGCTCGAAGCTGACCAGGGCGCTGGCAATCTCCACCCTGGCGTTCGCCAGCGCCGTCAGCGGCGCGTACAGCCTGGTCAGCAGCAGGGCCAGCACCACGACGTCGCCTGCGGCCAGCTTCCCGATAATCGCGTAGTAGCCGCCCAGCCCGTATACCAGCGCCAACGCCAGCGCGGAAACCAGGGTCAGCGCGGTCACGAAGACCCACTGCAGCACCGCCGAACGGACGCCGATATCCCGCACGCGCTGGGCGCGAAGCCTGAACTCGCGGGCCTCGTCCTCCGGCCGGCCGAACAGCTTCACCAGCGTGGCGCCGGGAGCGGAGAACCGCTCCGTCATCTGGGTGCTCATCGCCGAATTATGGTTGGCAGCCTCCCGGCGCAGGGCGGCCAGGCGCGAGCCCATCCGGCGCGCCGGCAGCAGGAAGACCGGCAGCATGACCAGGGCCAGCACCGTCACCTGCCAGGAGGTGTTGAGCATAACGATCAGCGTCAGGACCAGCGCCACCACATTGCTGACCACCCCGGAGAGCGTGCCGGCAAACGCACGCTGGGCGCCGATGACGTCATTGTTCAGCCGGCTGACCAGCGCGCCGGTGCGGGTGCGGGTGAAGAAGGCGACCGGCATCTTCTGCACATGGTTGAACACCGCGGTACGCAGGTCCAGGATCACGTCCTCGCCCAGCCCGGAGGACAGCCAGCGGGTCACCAGGCTCAGCCCGGCGTCCGCGATGGCCACCGCCGCAATCACGACGGCGAGCCAAATGACGGTGCCGATGCCTGACTTGGCCACGATCGCGTCCACCACCTGGCCGGCCAGCACCGGGGTGGCCACCGCCAGCGTTGCCGACACGACCGAGACGAGCACGAACACCAGCAGCTTGCCCTTATAGGGGGCCGCAAACGCCAGCGTGCGCCGGATGGTCTCCCTGGAGAAGGGCTTCTTCGCGCCGTCCGCCATGGAGAGCCTCCACAGCGAACTAAAGGCCGCACCTTCCATGGACATTCCGGGGCTCTCCTTCAATACCGATTAATTCTGAATGCATCAAGCCTAGGTCCTAATCGGCCGAAGGATCTTGGGGAGCCAAAGGCGCGGCGCGGCTTATGCCCCGCCGGGCGGAATTTCGTCCGGGTCCGCGGGCGAATGTTCCTCGGGGTTCTTCGCCAGGTCGGCCTGGGGCTCGACGGTAGGATCCGGCTCCGGCCCGCCCAGCGCACGCCGGCCGGGGGTTTCGTCCGGTTCCCCGGCCGGGACGGACGCTGCCCTGTCGCCCGCAGCCGCGGTGTTCTCCCCATCGGGGTTGCTGTTTTCCACGTTTTCCACGGCAAAGCCTCCTTCGATTGCCGGGGCGGGGTATCGGTCTTTCCCGGGCCCGGCCCCCATGCAGGAGCCTACGCGGGGGCCGGGGCGAGTGGAAGGGCCACGGTCAACGATCCCGGCCGGCACCTGCCTCGCGGCAAAACGGGCGGCGCCGGCAAACCGGCCCGGGGCCGCCATTCGGTCACGCCCCGGCCCTTAGCTTGGTTGCGCGCTGGTTCACCCGCAGCATGGAGCGCACCGTGCGGGCCACCCCGGCCTGGGAAACACCGCGGTCCACGGCCACCGTCACGGCCTTGATCCCCGCCGCCGCAGCCTTCGGGTCGTGCACCTCAAGGGCATTGTCGTCAATATGCTGAACCGGGGCCTGGCGCCTCATGCCCCCAATGTACCGTGCCTCACACACCCTTCCCGACGTGTGAGGCAGCAAGCGCAATCCGGTCCGGGTGGGTGTAGACGTTGATGCTGCGGCCCCGGCTGAAGCCGGCCAGGGTCAGGCCCGTCTCCCGGGCCAGTTCCACCGCCAGCGAGGACGGGGCGCTGACCGCCGAGAGCACCGGGATCCCGGCCAGGCAGGCCTTCTGCACCAGCTCGAAGGAGGCCCGGCCGGAGACCTGCAGCACGGTGTTGCGCAGCGGCAGCCGGCCCTCGCGCAGCGCCCAGCCGACGACCTTGTCCACCGCGTTGTGCCGGCCCACGTCCTCGCGCAGGCACAGCAGGGTCCCGTCGAAGCCGAACAGCCCGGCCGCGTGCACCCCGCCGGTGCGCTCGAAGACCTGCTGGCCCTCGCGCAGCCGCTCCGGCAGGGCCAGCAGCAGTTCCGGCTCCAGTTCCGGCCCGCCGGCCGGCAGCCGGCCGAAGTGCGAACTCTTGGTCACCGCCTCGATCGAGGCCGTGCCGCAGATCCCGCACGAGCTGGAGGTATACACGTGCCGCTCCAGGGAGGTCTCCGGCAGCACCACGCCCGGGGCCAGCTGCGCCTCGATCACGTTGTAGGTCTGCCGGCCCTGCTCGTCCTCCCCGGCACAGAAGCGCATCGCCCCCAGCTGGGCCGGCTCCCAGATGACGCCCTCGGAGACCAGGAAGCCGGCGACCAGGTCAAAATCGTCCCCCGGGGTGCGCATGGTCACGCTGAAGGACCGCCCGCCCAGGCGGATCTCCAGCGGCTCCTCGGCCGCCAGCACGTCCTCGCGCCGGCGCGGCGCACCGTCCAGGCTCAGCTTCAGCACCGGCCGGCGCTGCATCAGCCGGCTCATCCGGCCCGCCGCCGGTCCTGGCCCGTCACGTCCGGCGCTGCCCTAGCTGCCGCAGGCATACCTGTTCTTCCCGGAGGTGACGACTTTCTCGATTGTGGCGGCCATTACAGCTCCACCACCGAGCGCAGGACCTTGCCTTCGTGCATT